>JAQSXG010000507.1 GCA_029256785.1 Neobacillus sp. | reverse complement strand
GCGAAGTGCTTTTTTAAGTTTATGTTCACAGAGAGCGTGGGCGGCGGTACCTTCGGCAGCTGCATTCGAATCATTATTCGCAAACTCCAATTCCAATCTTGCAGATGGAGGGCAATGAAGCCACCTATGGGACCCCGATGCGGAAAGTACTGCGTGATCACTCATTACCTAGTACCTCCGCGTCTTTCAACATATCTGCATAATGTTTCGGGTCAACTTCACTTAATTTAGAACCGCCGTATCTTTGGATAATTTCTCTCACTTGAGCAGTAAGATCGGCTTGACTCTTTTCAGCGAGTTTTGCTCTGACTTCCTCTAGTGTGATTTCCTTCTTCTTTGGCTTTTCCTTTTTCTTTGGCTCAGGATCTTTTACAGTTGTAGTCGGTTCTTTTGTTTCGACAGGTTCATTGCCCGCCATAACATCTGCAACCGCTTGTATGCTGTCTGCCAAAGAGCGCATATCAGAAACCACATCAAGAAGTAGCTTGATTTTGCTCATGGTTTAATCCTCCCTCCTTAATCTCACTAATGGCGAGTTCCTGTACGGTGTCACCCGGAACAAGAATAGTCAGTTTCTGCTTCTCACCAAGTAAGAACCGAAGGAAACGCTCCCTTATCGTGACATTACGGCAAGTGACAAACCCACCAGACTGCGGATGTTTTGAAACACTGATTTTCAAATTGTGTTTCATTTCGTTCACCTCTTTCCGAGGGCGTTTATGTCTGCCCTCTATCTATTAGCCGTGGCAAGAGGGGAAAGTTGAGGATTCTGGAAAACCTTTTTTGAAATTCTTCTTAGCTGTATCTAAACGGTGTGAAATGGCACTTTTACTAACACCTTCACGCTTTGCATACTCAGTCATTGACATGCCATCAAGATATACAGCAATAAAAGGTTCAGCGTGTTTTGGTTTAAGTTTGGTACGAATAAATTTGCAGATATCTTCATACTCTGCTTTTTTCTCCCGGGCTATTTCATCCGAGTTGTCAGGGATGTAATCCATATGATCGGTATCATCCTTAGCTTCGGCATCCTTCCGAAAGGGTTTCTTTGGCATCCCTCTGTATCTATCGAACTTGCGCCAATTATTGTACTCAGGCCTATTGAAATGCTCGTCCATAATTTCCTGTGGCGAACGGCGAGCCACCGTTTCTTTATCCTCAGCAGAAGATAGCCTGTCCTCATAATCCGCAGCAATCATTAATGTGAATTCCTCGTCTGGCACCTCCAAATTAGTTAACTTGTCATTATAGCGAATTGTAATTTTCATTTTGCATCCTTTCCACCCAGATGAGGCGGCAGGACACAAAAAGGAGTCGATGGATTTCAATGTCCACAGACTCCTACACCTAAAATGGCATAACAAAGTACGGTGGGTGCATCGAACTTCACTCAAGCAGTAAATCTGCTATTGAAATTCCTTATGCATCCCGCCGCCTTTAATGGCCATCTCAAGGCATTGAGATATATTTCAGGAGTTTTGCTCCTGTTAGGATAATGATATTTCTTTTGTTTCTTTTACCCGTTGAATAAGCTTCAACAGTTAAAAGCGTTATTTCCGTTTAAACCTCTTAGATTCTTCAAAAAATGCACATCATGCGGTCAATTTCCGTTGAACAAAGTTCAACAAAAAAAATTTTTTGGGCAAAAAAAATAGACCAGACGTTAATCTGGTCTAAATCTAAACATTATTTATTTTATTTCGGCCTATGAATCAAATACTCATAGCTTTGTTCTTTCAATTCTTCATAGATATCCTCATAATCAGTTGCCCATTTTAGATGTAGAATGGTATTATATATGCCGTTTTCGTCACCTTTTTTTCCAGGTAATTCAAGGTTTAAAGTTAACTCAGCAAGTTGTAGCATCTTATTACTAACTCGATACGGAATATGTATACCCAAACAAGCCGAAATAACATTAAGTTTTGTAAGGTTGTCCCCTTTTTTCATATTACTAATAGTTCTATTATCTAAGCCTGTGGTATCCTTCAACAATCTAACAGAATAATTACAAATATTTTTGCTCATCAGCTTAGTAAGTGCACCACAAAATTCAAGCCCATTTATGGCTAACAACATTTCATTTGATATTTCATTAACAAGTCCATAACGTGTGAGCAATTCTTCATTTATTTCATCATAATAATTGAAAGATTTGCTTGCCATGGCTGCAGGTAATGTTACATAATGCAATTCTCCAGTTTCATCATCAATTATAAATTGAAGGAAACATTCTTCTTCATGTTCCTTTGCATAACTCGTAAGGAACATTCTTCCATTCCCGTCACGCTGAATATATTTATTATCGTAAATGCACAACTTGTTTTCTACATAAGCGAAACAGTCAGTTTCTAACATGCAAGCTAATGCCTTACTTTCCGAATACCAATTATTCAGTGTTGTACTTTTTAAAGAAGATATAACAGATTTTCCTACCATTTTTTCTTCTATTAAAGTAACCCCAACTCTAGTACTATCCTCACTTTCTTCTTTTTCTCTTATAACTTCGCTATGTTCAACATTAGGATAAATGTAAGCATAAGGATCTTGGCCACCACTCAAAAGAAATTGTCTTAAATATTGTTCAATATACATTGCAAGTCTAGATTCTTGATAGTTACTTCCTTCTACAAGAATAAAAAATGTCCTTGCTTTTTGTTTATCCACAGTGGCCTTTAATTCTTCAAATTTGCCATGAGCTTCTATTGTTTCTTTTGTTACCTTTCTTTCAAGCAATTCACGAAGAAGCTTTTCATAGCAGCCCAGTCTCTTTGCAACTGTCTTAATTCTGTCATTCTCTGCCTTTTTCATCATTTCTGAGATATACTCTCTAAACGATTTACCCGGAATAACATTAATATTTCCTGCTTGAATATCGTGGACAAAAATGTTGGCATATTTTTGCTCTTCTTGAGATAGCATAGAGAATGATTTATGCAGTTCTTTCAGGGTCTTCTCAAAAGATTCCGCATCATATTCACTTTGTATCAACTTCATGAATTTTTCAAATCGAGAGTTCATATAGTCTGCATCGATTTTTTCAGTATCATATTCCGTAATATGTGTGTCGATTTCGTATGGAATATCACCACCACGTCCACCCCCTCCGCCTTTAGCCAATTCCTTATATCTAGCAAGAAGAATGAGGTATGTCATTTCATCAAAATGCATCACAATGCTTAAACCGTTTTCATCGTTATATGTTTGTTGACTCCAAATAAATCCTTGTATTGTTGCTGCTTCTAAATGAGTAGAAAACTGTTTAAACTGCTTTGCAAATTTAGCTTTTACCGAAATCTCATCTGGTAATCTATCGAAATCGCTAATTCCTGCGTTTTTAAATAAAGTATCCATTTCATCAAATAAATAATTCATTTGTCTCAGATTGTTTGGCAATTTGTCTACAAATAAACCTGTTGGGATATCTCCTGAATATGCCTTTACTGCAGCCTCTATATTTTTCTCCATAGTATTAGGACGTCTGTAATACTTAATGATGCCAAATGGTTTGTCTGCAACATTGAACAAACGATTAGTTCTTGAAAATGCTTGAATTAGATTCTCGTACTCCATTACCTTATCTAAATATAGTGTATTAACCCATTTAGAATCGAATCCCGTTAGCATCTGATTTACAACAATCAGAATATCAATTTGATCATCTTGAGTAATACGTTCGTAAGGTTTCTTATGAGCCAATCTTAAACTAACATCTTTTCTAAATTTATCGTATGTAGGTATAGTAAAAGACTGTGAAAATCTATTATTATAGTCCTCCAACATTTCGACAATTCCGTCTTCTTTTTCTAAAGAACCGCCACCCTCATTATCAATACTTGGGTCAAACATTGCGG
>JAQSXG010000506.1 GCA_029256785.1 Neobacillus sp. | reverse complement strand
CTATATTTACCCAATGAAAACAATAGCGAGTTATTCCATTTGCCCGAAAAGGTTGGAGTCTGGGGTTTACGGTCAAATGGGAGAGCGCGATTTGCCCGAACGAGAGTGTGCTTAGGGTTAACGGTCAAAAGGCGCACTCTTACATCTA
Organism: Neobacillus sp.; assembly: GCA_029256785.1. Classification (GTDB taxonomy): domain Bacteria; phylum Bacillota; class Bacilli; order Bacillales; family Cytobacillaceae; genus Neobacillus. The sequence continues at coordinate 3,731 of JAQSXG010000506.1, read as the reverse complement.
AAAATAAATACGATCTTTAAAACTTTTTTCCAACTCGATAGTCTAATATGTAAAATAGCAGGAAGTTACGTTAGGGGGCAGGGAACTTGAGTGAAGAACATCGATTAGCTAAAAGTGCCATTAAAGGCGATGATGCAGCTTTTTTAAAACTGATTCACTTATATAAAGTTGATTTATATAAAACAGCTCTTTCTTTTTTTAGAAACGAGGAAGAGGCCTTAGAGGCAATACAGGAGGTTACCTATAGGGCCTATAAGAGTATTCGGTCCATTAAAGAGCCATCTTATTTTAAAACCTGGCTGATTCGGATCATGATTAATTATTGTAATGATCAGCTTAAAAAGAAAAAACGTGTGCTAATAGGTGACGAAATCATAAGCCAACAAGGCATTTCAGAAAATCATACGGAAATGGAATTGAAGGATGCGATGTTAGGATTGGATGATCGATCGCGTGAAATCCTGACACTGAAATATTTTAATGATATGAAGATATCTGAAATCGCAGCGACGATGCAATGCCCGGAAGGCACAATTAAAACCTGGCTGAACAAAGCCTTAAAGTCCCTTCGAGAAAAGCTGGAGGAAAGGAGCGGTGATCTTCATGTTTGAAAAGGAAGAAGAGAAATTAAAAAACCACAAAAATAGCTATGACAATATCAATATTCCGCTAGAATTATTGGATGATGCGATAATGGCCGGTTTTCAAAAAGCGAAGGTAGAGGAACAACGGAAACCGCGGAAGCCACACGCGAAAAAGTGGATGCTTAGCCTTGCTGCTGCCGCAGTTCTATTTATTGGTTTTTTCACATCGATTCGTCTTTCACCAGCGTTTGCTGACTATATCACGGTCATCCCAGGGATGGAAAAATTAGTTGAACTCATTCGTAATGACAAAGGGAAAATGCAAGCCATTCATAATGATTATTATGAAAAGGTAAATGTCTCAGAAGAGAAAAATGGCATGACGTTTACAGTGGACGGAGCAATTGTCGATGAGGACAGTATGGTTATATTTTATACATTGAAATCAGAGGAAAAGCAAAAGGAAATAAACATTGAAGAGATGCAATTAACAGGCTTAAATAGTAAAAAGCTGGATTTTAGTTCTTTTTCAAATGGGGGAATGCTCACCTCAGAGGAGGGGAATACAACCTTTAGTGATATGCTCGAATATCACTTTCAAACATCATTAAAGGAAAGAAACTTTGAGCTAAAGGTAAGGGTAAAAGGGGAGCGCCAAACAGAAGAGTACCTCCTCCAATTTGAGCTTAAAAAGGATATCCAAATGAAGAAGACAATTAAACTAGATAAAACCGTCACTATTGAAGGTCAAAAAATCAGATTTGTAACTGCAGATATTTATCCATTACGAGTGGCTGTACATGTAAAAATGGACCCTAAGAATACAAAAAAACTGCTTGATTTTGAAGATCTCCGTCTTGTAGACGAACAGGGACAAACGTGGAATAAAATTGCAAATGGAGTGACTGCAAGTAGGATTTCTGATGATGAAGCGATTATTTATTTGCAGAGCAATTACTTTAATGAACCGAAGGAATTGTACCTCGTACTAAATAAGATTCAGGCAGTTGTTAAAGAGGATGCTTATATCGTTATTGATACGCAAAAGAAACAATTTGTAAAGCAACCAAAAGGAAATATACTGACTGACCTGATTGTTGAGGGGACACATGTAGGTTTTAAAATGCATACAAAGGATGAATTTAACTACCATATAATAGCCGGAGTGAAGGATAAGAATGGGAATGAAATAGAAAATGCCGGAACATCGATGTCTCATTATGAAGATGCCACGGAAATCGGAATCCACTTGCCAGGACTAACTTCTGAGATGAGTCCGATCTCCCTAGAACTTTCCTTCTTCCCTGCTTGGATTGAAGGGGAAGGAAAAATACGGATTAAGTAACGAAAAAGAGCGAATAGCTCTTTTTTTGTTGGCTTTTGTATACTGACACTAGTGCAAAACATAACATAAGTGTTGTCATCTGTCATGACAGCTTATATACTGATAATGAACCAATTTATTCTTATTATTCAAATTACAAGGGGGAGTTATTGTGAAAAAACAAAGCATGTGGTCGTTTCGTTTTTCAACTGCGGCATTAGTAATGATACCAGCAGCAGTAGGTATCAACTATATTGGTAAACTATTTGCCGGTTTGTTAAAGCTACCATTATGGTTGGATTCCATCGGTACGGTTTTAGCTAGTATGCTTGCGGGTCCTGTGATTGGTGCGCTAGCGGGGGCGATTAATAATATTATTTATGGATTAACCGTAGATCCGATTTCATTTGTCTATGGAATTACTAGTGTTGCCATCGGTTTAGCAGTCGGGGTTTTATTTTACAAGGGGTATATTTCAAGTTGGGGTAAGGCTGCACTGGCTGGTATCATAATTGGACTTGTTGCGACGGTTGTTTCGACTCCAATTAATATAGCTTTCTGGGGTGGACAAACAGGAAACGTTTGGGGAGATGCATTATTTGCTGTCGTTCTAGCAAACACTGATTCTGTTTGGTTAGCATCCTTGCTTGATGAAATCGTTGTGGATGTTCCAGATAAGTTAATGGTCGTGCTCATCAGCTATGGTATTTTCAAAGGATTACCACGTAATGTTGCTCAATTATACAACAACAATAATAAGATAGAGACGCTTGATTAAGTTTTATTGAAAAAGAAAGACGGTGTCGCTGTTGAAAACAATTAGCTTATATACAGAACGAGCATCCATCGTCCATGATATTGACCCAATCACAAAGATCTTTTATATTCTGTTTGCTATCTTGGTTCCTATTATTCTTCCATCGTTCACAATATCATTTATCTGTGTAGTGATTAGTATTTTATTTTTACTCGTTGCAAAGGTTTTTAGGAAAACCCTTCCCGTATTTGGATTTGTCCTTTTGGTCCTTGTAACCGTCGTCATCATTCAAGGCATGTTTCGACCTGAAAATGAAACAGTTCTTTTTACATTAGGACCTGTCATTATGTATGAAGAAGGGCTACTCTATGCTTTAAAGATTACCCTAAGAGTAATTAACATTGTAGGGTCGTTCATGATCCTTGTCCTAACAACAAAACCATCTGACCTAGTTGAATCCCTCGTTCGTAAGGGGCTATCGCCACGAATTGGCTATGTTATCATTTCAGTTTTTCAAATCATTCCTGAAATGGTGGGGATGATGGGGACGATTATGGATGCGCAAAGGGCTCGCGGGATGGAAACTGAGGGGAATCTCATCGTTAGGATTAAAGCGTTTTTACCTTTGTTAGGTCCGGTTGTTTTAGGCTCACTGATTAATACAAGGGAAAGAGCGATGGCGTTGGAGGTAAGGGGCTTTAATTCCCAAACTCCGAAAACTTATTTATATGAAGAAAAGACGTATGGTCATAGTAAAGCCATTCAGTTTGGTCTGTTACTAATAATGGTAGGTGCTTTAGTGTGGAGGTTACTAGTATGAAAAAAGTAATCGTTGAAGGCTTGAAGTACAAATATCCCTCCGCTGAAGCACTTGCCCTTAATAATCTCTCTTTTGAGGTAGAACAAGGAGAGTTTATCGGTATTATCGGTAAAAATGCAGCAGGAAAATCAACACTGTGTCAGGCGATTGTTGGCCTAGTTCCGCATTTTTACAAAGGGGCCTACGGTGGGAAGGTGCTGGTGGATGGATTAGAAGTGAAAAATCATTCGCTTGCAGAGACTTCGT
>JAQSXG010000505.1 GCA_029256785.1 Neobacillus sp. | reverse complement strand
ACTAATTTGCTCATACCAAGTAGTGTAGCCTTTATTGATACTGATACATTTAATCAATATCCTGAGGATGAGAGGGACCCTGACACAAATCCTAATGTTACTGTTTACGTAGAAAAAGGATCGTTTGCAGAAAGTACAATGAAGAAACTAAACAAAACTACCGCAACATTAGATACCATTGAAAAAACCAGTAAAAAAAGGGTTCCTGTAACTTTAAGAGAACTTACGGTTTTAGTGGATAAGAAACCAACAAAATTTACTACATTCAATATGAACGGAAGTAACTACTTTAGTTTGTACGATATTAAAAATTTTCTAGAAAAGCTAAACTACAAGTATTATACTCATACCGCTTCTGTTGGGCAGAACTCGGTAGCTTTAAGTCTTACAATAGATGAACCAAATTACGAGTCGTATAATGTATCAAATTTCAAACCAACTCATATAGCAACAGGTACAGTCAGTGCCATGCCGCAAGCCATTGATGGTCGTCAAACTGGTTATATTGTCGAAAATGGATGTTATATGCAAATAAATGAAATAGCAAAGGATATAGGTTTTTCGGTATCTTGGGATAAGAAAAGCAAGATGATCAGCATTGATACTTCTACAATAGAAGCTAAAAAAAAGGCTTTTCTTGAATCTCCAGAATCCATTAAGTTTTCCATTTTTGAACACAACACTATTAGAATTTTTCATTATTCAAATCATGGATTTATGATTACTCCTACAGGTGAAAAACTCCCAGATAATTATAAATATTTCTCTGATACTAACACCCCTGTTAGATACTATACAGATCCATATGTTAATACTTATTGTATCCTCAGAGAATTGGCTCTCCAATGTAGTAAATTGGAAGAGACAAAATTCAACATCGAGTATATACCTAAAAAGAAAGCAATTAATATAATCTTTGGTGAAACTTATATTCCTAATGGAACCGAAAAGCAGTATATTGATATGAGCAAATATTTCCCAAAATTCAGTGCAACTAAAATACCTTTACTTTTTAATGGCCAACCGACTAACTATTTTGCTTATAACATTGATGGGAAAGCATGTGTTATGTGCGACCAAATTTTAAGAGAGATGAATACCCCATATGAATACCACTCTGATCCTCGTACTGGCAGTGGGTATTTCGAAGTTACTAAGGAAACCAGCGATTTCTTAGTGAATCTAAAATAGTAACTATTTTCTAGGAACTGTATCATAAAACAAAGAGTACCAGTTGCAAATGTCGTTGGTGCTCTTATGTTTTTAAAAGAATAAGAGAGAAGGCTAAAAGTGAAATTTTCTAACAAAGTCATTTCAGCATTTTTGAGTTTGGCAATTGCAGCTTCTATGGTTGTACCTGCCTTCGCAGCGGGAGAGACCGTGAAAGTAAACGATTTACTGATAGGATGGTATAATCTCTTTGAAATCAGAAATGTAGAGAAAACAGGAGTTTTTTGCGATGAGAAGATATACTATTCATCTGCACCAGTAATTAAGTTTAATTCAGCAGTTGATGAACATGGAATTGAGTACATGGGTCAAGGCAGTACAGTTAACGATTTAGAGAACTTGGTGAATAATAGTTTGCTCAAGCCTGAAATAATTACGGTTAAAGCGGAGACTAAACTGACGAAGCCAGGAATATATAGCATTTGGGGCATAGAGGGAGATGATGAGTACATGGCATCAGCCTATTTGATCGTCACAGCTGGAGCAGCACCTATTGCCAATAATTTAACAGCTATACCCACAGTATCAAATGTAGTAGTAGACGGTGTTGATGTTAAGTTTGATGCGTATAACATTAACGGGAGCAATTACTTCAAACTAAGAGATGTAGCCTACATGCTAAATGGAACCGAAAAACAGTTTGATGTTACTTGGGTTTCCACAAAAAAAGTAATTGAACTTATTTCTGATTCTACGTACACAGAAATTGGTGGAGAAATGGTAGGAGGGGATGGCAATAAAAAGAGTGCTACGCCGACCTCAGCACCTATTATGTTGTATGGAAGAATGGTAGATTGGACTGCCTATACAATAAATAATAATAACTATTTTAAATTGCGTGACCTTGGACAAGCATTGGATTTTTCAGTGAAATGGGATGGAGGGACAAACACCATTTATATTGACACTTCTTGGTACTATGGATATTGAATGAACTGCGGAACTAAATTCATTGTGGATTTAAATACTAAGTGAAAAAATCGATTATACCTCTTAATATAAATATATATTATAATAACGTAACAGAGCATCAGCGGATTACTATCGCTGATGCTCTTATTTTTTGTGTGAAAGGATTATGAAAATGAAAGCATTAATCGTTGAACCAATGAAAGCGCCATATGAGGAAGAAATTCCAAACACACTAGCTGCTTTGCAAAAGACTGTAGGAGGAACCATTCAAGCATTGTATCCCTATCCTGACGAGGTGGCTCTAATCTGTCACGATGAAGGCAAGCTACTGGGATTACCATTAAATCGTAGAATCGAAGACTATGATATCATAGCCGGTACTTTTTGCATCGTGGGTCTGAGTGAGGATAATTTCAAATCCTTGTCACCAACACTGATACAAAAGTACAAAGAGAAATTTGCTGCACTGGAATTGTACATTCCGTTGTGCGATTGAAATTTCATAAGTATCGATTCAGCTTAGCTGTTTGTAATCATTTGAACCGCCTATTTCCTGATTAATGGAATGAGCGGATTTTTGTTTTTGGGGGAATATCATTGAACAAAGAACAACAAATTCTTGAACCAAGCAAGATCAAAGCATCAGCTGGTTTCAGTACCTCAGTAAAAGTTGGAGGTTGTAAACTAATAAACTCAGAGAAATCAGCTATTGTAACAATCCATACAGAAGCCAAAGTTGGAGCGCATTTTGGAATTACGCTACAACACACTATGCCTGTCAGAACCTTTGAAGTAAAGGAGGCAACGCCAACAAGAACCATACCTGAAATAGTAATAGGAGTTAGGCCACTTCTCACTCATATTTGTCATAAGGTAGCTAATGACCTAATTAACCGCTCGAAAGAAAAAATTAAGGTTAAGGAGAATTCAGATGATACTCATTAAGAATCAATCAGACTTAGAAAGGATGAAATCCAATGGGAGCATCAATGCGAAGGTCATTGCGTACATAGAGCAGTTTTTCAATTGTTTCAGTAGGGAAGTAGGTGAACAGACTCCCGATGGCCTATCCATTGAGAAATCTGGAGTAATTGTTGTGGTTGAAAGCAGAGATGTAGATTTTTCAAATCTAGTGTATTTACCCTCCATCTTAAATTCAGTTCCAGAACAAGTTAACGTCATTACATTCACTGGAGAAGATGGAAAGCAACGTGAAATCCTACATGGGCTATTTCTAACTAATAATGAATTTGGTGTTGATCTCATTGCCCTTAAGGATGAATTGCATGGGGAATTGGCTGAGAAGCTTAACCGTGAGGTTGTGGAAAAAACATGAATGCTAAAAAATATCCTAACCTCCAAAATAGCAGGTTAGGATATTTTTTTGCTAATTTTTTGTACTGAGTAGTTGCTTCTTCACGATAATAACAGTAAACCGGGTTAAAAAAGGGGAAGAGGGTAATGAGGGGGTTGGTTATTTTTTTAATGATGTTAAAATAGAGGAAATACCTATAAAGAGGAGTATGTTGTGATGTCTAAAATAGAAGGAAAGCACTATGAGAAGAGAAACAGTAAAAGTAAAGAAACGTATTCAGTTCGGTCGCTAGTAGAAGAAATTACAGGAATTTCACCCAATGAACAAGGATTTGATGCAGCATACAAAGAGGTGCAAAGGATAATTGGTGTTTTTCAGGGTCTAGATGGCGTAACTGAAGGAACAATAAAAGTACCAAAAGAACAGAAAGGTGGATTTATCAAAGCAAC
>JAQSXG010000021.1 GCA_029256785.1 Neobacillus sp. | reverse complement strand
TATAACTACGTGGAATAGTTGTCTATACCACTTGAAGACTATCTTCCTTTTAAATTTCCCATAACGAAAGAAAGTATTTGAAATAGGTAAGCAATTATGCTCTAATTTTGGTTATCAATTTCAAAAAATGCTAAAATAAGAAGAATGTAAATTTATTATCAGAATTTGATTACTATCAATTACAAGCAGCCTTTAGTTTTGTAAATTTAGGGAGACTAACCAGGTGCTTATGCTTTTCTATTAAGGAGGAAATTCTTTGCCAAAAGTACGCACGAAGGATATTTATGAAAAATTTCAGCTTGAATTAGTTAGTGGTGAGGAAGGAATTAATCGTCCGATTACAATGAGTGATATTTCACGTCCTGGAATCGAGTTGGCTGGATATTTCGAGTTTTATCCAGCAGAACGAATTCAATTACTTGGAAAAACGGAGCTATCTTTTTTTGCAGAATTACCGGAAGCAGAACGTGTCTCGCGAATGGAAAGGTTATGCACGGATATTACTCCGGCAATTATCATAACAAGGGATTTAGAAGTCCCCGATGAATTGATTGAAGCATCTGAGCGTGAATCTGTACCTATTCTTCGTACAAGCATGAAAACTACACGGTTTTCAAGTCGATTAACCAATTTCCTTGAAAGTAAACTTGCACCAACGACAGCCGTCCACGGAGTATTAGTGGATATTTACGGAATTGGTGTCTTGATTACCGGAAAAAGTGGCGTCGGTAAAAGTGAAACCGCTTTGGAATTAGTTAAGCGCGGACATCGATTGGTTGCAGATGATTGTGTTGAAATTCGCCAAGAAGATCAAGACACTTTGGTTGGTACTTCACCTGACTTAATTGAGCACTTATTGGAGATTCGCGGACTTGGAATCATTAATGTCATGACTCTTTTCGGAGCCGGAGCGGTTCGTAGTAATAAGCGGATTACCTTGGTAATGAATCTAGAAATATGGGATTCCAAGAAGCAATACGATCGCCTCGGATTAGATGAGGAAAAAATGAAAATTATTGATACAGAAGTAACAAAGATTACTGTTCCAGTACGTCCTGGACGTAACCTTTCAGTTATTATTGAAGTTGCGGCGATGAATTACCGCCTAAAAAGAATGGGTGTAAATGCTGCTCAGCAGTTTACTGACCGTTTGTCAGATGTCATCGAAGATGGCGACAGTGAAGATAATTAAGAAATGATAAGGGGGTATCGAGATGAATGAAAATATACAGCCACTAGATCCAATTGCCTTTGCACTTGGCCCGATTCAAGTGCATTGGTACGGTCTAATCATCGGTACGGGATTAGCACTTGCACTATTTATTGCGATAAGAGAGGGAGATAGAAGAGGATTGCCGAAGGATTCCTTTGCTGATTTAATGTTATGGGCGATACCTATCGCTATCCTCTCGGCACGTATGTATTATGTGCTATTTGAATGGAGCTATTATTCTGCTCATCCTGGTCAAATTCTGCAAATTTGGAATGGCGGTCTAGCTATTCATGGAGCTTTGATTGGTTCGGTTGTTACTACCTATGTTTTTACAAAAAAACGCGGGATCTCTTTCTGGAAAGTTGCTGATATTGCGGCGCCTAGTATTATATTAGGCCAAGCCATTGGCCGTTGGGGAAATTTTATGAATCAGGAAGCCCATGGTGGGGAGGTAACGAGATCATTTCTAGAAGGTTTGCAGTTACCGGAATTTATTATTAATCAAATGTATATAAATGGTACTTATTATCATCCGACTTTTTTATATGAATCTGTCTGGAATTTTGCTGGATTTATCCTGTTAATCCTGCTACGCCGCGTGAATTTACGGCGCGGAGAGCTTTTCTTGTCCTACGTAATCTGGTACTCTGTCGGCCGCTTCTTCGTGGAAAGCATGAGAACAGATAGCTTAATGCTAGGTAGTCTTCGAATGGCGCAAACGATTTCGATTGCCTTGATTGTTGGAGCAGTAATAATCATCCTATATCGCCGCAAAAAGCGTCTCGCCGAAGATCGTTACTTAGATAAAAATAACCAAGCGTTAACAAATTAAGAAGCTTAGTTTTTAGAAAGAGGAGTTTGGAGAAATGCTGATTAACTCGATGAAGAAGGGTTTACTTGTAGGATTAAAAACAACATGGACATTGGGGAAAATCATCTTTCCAGTAACGCTCATCGTGGCATTGCTGCAATATACACCCGTATTACCGTGGCTCATTGAGATCATATCTCCACTGATGAAGCTTGTAGGCTTATCAGGTGATGCAGCAATCCCACTCGTCTTAGGAAACTTCCTAAACCTTTACGCAGCAATTGGAGCGATACTAACGCTCGATTTTACGGTAAAAGAAGTTTTTATATTAGCAGTCATGCTCTCATTTTCTCATAATATACTCGTTGAATCGAGTGTGGCACTAAAAGCAGGTGTGAAGCTTTGGATTGTATTTACTACAAGGTTCGGTCTTGCAATTTTGTCTGCGATTGTTATTAATCTTGTTTGGCAGGGCGGCGGTGAACCTGCTCAATATGGAATGATTCAATCTGAAACGGAACAGGTTTCTGGTGTCGTTGCCATTTTAATGGTAGCTTTTGAAAAAGCAATGTTGGGGATATTACAGCTAGCCATGATTGTCTTTCCGCTTATGATTGGTATTCAGATTTTAAAAGATTTGGAATGGCTGAAAAAATTCTCTTCTAGTATGTCGCCAATTACAAAATCTCTTGGAATGAATGAAAATACCTCGACAACAATGGCAGCTGGTCTCCTATTTGGGCTTGCTTATGGTGCCGGAGTGATGATTCAAGCGGTAAAAGAGGACGGTGTAAGTAAAAAGGATGTAACGCTCGCGTTTATATTTCTGATGGCCTGTCATGCAGTTGTTGAAGATACACTAATCTTTATTCCACTGGGGATTCCCGTTTTGCCGTTATTCTTCATTCGCTTAGGAGTGGCCGTTATTTTAACGTTGATTGTCGGTTTCATATGGAAACGTTCAGGATTATTGAAAAGAAAGGAAGCAGGTGTGACATTTGAAAAGTAACATTACTACGATTCTATTTGATTTAGACGGAACGTTAATTGATACAAATGAGTTAATTATTTCGACCTTTTTGCATACCCTTAGCAAATTTTATCCCAATAGATATCAGAGAGAAGATGTCTTGCCTTTCTTAGGTCCAACACTCCATGATACGTTTGGAGCGATGGATGCTGAACGAGTGGAGGAAATGGTTGCAGATTACCGTAAGTATAACGTCGAAAACCATGATTTAATGGTTAAGGAATTTGAAGGCGTGTTTGAAACAGTCGAAGCATTACAGGAGAAAGGGTATAAACTGGCCATTGTCACAACAAAACGTGAGGATGTCTCACTTAAAGGCCTGCGCTTAACCAAGCTTGATCGTTTTTTTGATGTGATTGTTGCTTATGATCATGTGAAAAAGGTTAAGCCTGACCCAGAACCTATCATGCTTGCACTTCAGAAGCTTGGTTCAACACCGGAAGAAACGCTGATGGTTGGCGATAATTTCCATGATATTTTAGCAGGGAAAAATGCTGGTACAAAAACAGCTGGAGTTGCTTGGTCCATAAAAGGAAGAGACTATATAGCAAAATATAAACCAGATTTTATTTTAGAAAAAATGGCAGACTTATTACCACTGCTCGAAAGAGTGAGAACATGAGGAGAACGACCCGCTTTCCTGTGGAAGGGGCAAACTCCTTATGGCATGTTTATAAAACGGTGCCATTCTGGAAGGTAGTCAGAAATTTTATAGTGATTCAATTGGCACGCTACACCCCGTTTCTTGGCATGAAGAATTGGCTTTACCGTGTTTTCTTAGGACTCAAGGTGGGTGACCAAACATCCTTTGCCTTGATGGTGATGCTTGATGTGATGTTTCCTGAGAAAATTAGTGTGGGACGCAATACCGTGATTGGCTACAATACGACCATTCTGGCTCACGAGTATTTAATTAAAGAATATCGTCTTGGACCCGTTGATATCGGGAGTGAAGTGATGATTGGTGCAAACTCAACCATTCTACCCGGTATTACGATTGGCGATGGAGCGATTGTTTCTGCGGGTACGTTGGTACATAAGGACGTCCCGGCAGGTGCATTTGTTGGTGGCAACCCAATGAGGATTATCTACACCAAAGAAGAAATGGAAAAAAGATGGGCTGACGACCCCATTTATGGAAAAAAAGAATAGATGATTTGCTGAAGCCTGGTTCTTTCTTTGAACCAGGCTTTTTTCTATTGGAAACTCTTTGAGGATAGATCGGCGGAAAGATTGCCATAATGCGCGGAAATACAGCAAGAATCCTGCGGAATAACCATCAAAACGCGCGGAATCAGACTTCCGACATGAACGAATGCTACCGAATTAGTAAAAAAGGACTTTCCCATTGACGAGAAGTTTCTAAACAGTTAAAATACTTATAAATTACTTTAATTCATTAGTGAGGTAAAGGAATCTGAAGATAAAGGATGTTTGCTGATGAGCCGTTTGTTTATGTTTGAAAAGCCGTTGGGCATGAGAGATACACTTCCGGAATTATATGAAAAAAAGCATCGTGTACGTTCTTTAATGGAGGATGCGATTAAACAGTGGGGGTATCAGTTTATTGAAACTCCAACACTAGAATACTATGAAACCGTTGGGACTGCTTCAGCCATTCTTGACCAAGAGTTGTTCAAATTGCTTGATAAGGATGGCCATACACTTGTCCTACGACCTGAAATGACGGCTCCAATTGCGCGAGTGGCTGCTTCTAGACTTCTAGGTGAGGATATACCGCTTCGACTTGCCTATGATGCGAATGTATTCCGAGCACAGCAGCGTGAAGGTGGGCGGCCAGCGGAATTTGAACAAATTGGCGTCGAATTCATGAATGATGAAACCGTATCGAGTGATGGAGAGGTCATTGCTTTGTTAGTATCCTCATTAAAAAAAGCAGGGCTAAGCGATTTTCAAGTTTCAATTGGACATATTGGCTTTGCGCAGGAATTGTTTATGCAAATTCTTGGAACAAATGGACGCGCCGAAGCATTGCGCCGTTTTTTATATGAAAAAAATTATGTTGGTTATCGAGAGCATGTGAACTCGCTATCCTTATCATCAATTGATAAACAGCGACTACTTCAGCTCCTAGATTTAAGGGGCGGAGAAGAAGTAATTGGAATGGCCCTAGATTTGATTGAGAATGAACAAGGCAAGCAAGCAATCATACAGCTTAAGGAATTATCAGAGGTAATCAAAGATTACGGTACCCGGGAACAAGTGAAATTTGATTTTACGATTGTAAGCCATATGAGTTATTACTCGGGCATTCTATTTGAGGTTTATTCGGGCAATGTCGGTTTCCCTATCGGAAATGGTGGTCGTTATGGATTGATTGAGAAGTTTGGGAAAAAAGCAACGGCAACCGGTTTTGCTATCAGGCTAGACAAACTCTTGGAAGCACTTGGTGACTTAGGTGACTTACCTGCTACAGATTGTATCTTTTTCAGTCAAGAAAGGCGGAAGGAAGCCATCCTTTTGGCAGAGGAACTAAAAAGTAATGGCAAGAGAACGGTCCTTCAGGATATTAATGGTGTGAAAAACTTGGATTCTTTTACAAAAAAGTTTGCCAATACGACCTTTTTAATCGGGGGAGCGCAATGATGAAAGAGATATTAACAATCGCCATGCCAAAGGGAAGAATATTTGAAGAAGCGGCAGATTTATTGCGGCAGGCTGGCTACAAACTGCCACCGGAATTTGATGAGTCTAGAAAGCTGATACTAGATGTGGATGCTGAAGGGATTCGCTTTATTTTGGCTAAACCGATGGATGTAGCAACATACGTAGAACATGGGGTTGCGGACATTGGGATTGCTGGAAAAGATGTTTTACTTGAGGAAGAAAGGGATGTTTATGAACTCCTTGATTTACGAATCAGTGTCTGTTATTTAGCGGTTGCGGGACTTCCGGGTACAAAAATGAACCTTGTCGCTCCAAAAGTGGCTACAAAATATCCGAATATCGCTGCCGCCTATTTCCGCGAACAAGGGGAACAGGTGGAGATTATTAAATTGAATGGGTCGATTGAGCTTGCACCTATCATTGGACTAGCAGATCGGATTGTTGACATTGTTTCTACAGGACGAACGTTAGTGGAAAATGGACTGGTTGAATTTGAACGAATCAAAAGTGTAACGTCAAGGCTAATTGTAAATCCAGTCAGCTATCGGATAAAGGACACAAGGATAAATGAATTAGTGAAACGGTTAAGCTCGGTGGTCGTGTTGGAGGGAAAAGGATGAAAATTGTAAAGGTAAATGACATTGTATCAATTAAACGCTCAGTTGAATCCGGAACCTCCGAGCAGGAGGCCGTAGTTAAAGCAATTATTTCTGAGGTTCGCAAGCAAGGGGATCAGGCGTTAAGAGACTTTACCGATAGATTTGACCGTGTCCAGTTATCAAGTTTTTCCGTAACAGAGGATGAAATCACAGCAGCATATGAACAAGTTAACGCCTCATTTATCTCTATCATTCAGGAGTCAGCAGAAAACATTCGTACATTTCACGAAAAACAGCTTCGCCCATCGTGGATGACGACAGAAGAAAACGGCACAATTCTTGGTCAAAAAATCACAGCTCTTGATTCGGTAGGTGTTTATGTACCAGGTGGGACGGCAGCCTATCCATCCTCGGTATTGATGAATGTCATTCCGGCAAAAGTAGCAGGGGTGAAAAGAATTGTGATGGTCTCACCTCCTGATCAAACAGGAAACCTGCCTGCTGCTGTGCTTGTCGCAGCAAAGGAAGCAGGAGTGGAAGAGATTTATAAGGTTGGTGGTGCCCAAGCAATTGCAGCATTGGCATACGGAACTGAGACGATTGCTCCAGTAGATAAAATCACGGGACCGGGTAATATATATGTGGCACTAGCAAAGCGAGAAGTATTCGGGGATGTTGCGATTGATATGATAGCAGGACCAAGTGAGATTGCAATCATTGCCGACGACACTGCGTTTGCTGATGAGGTAGCGGCTGATTTGTTGTCACAAGCTGAGCATGATCCGCGGGCTTGTAGTGTTCTTGTAACACCATCGATGAAGTTAGCGGAAACCGTAGCGGTTGAGGTAGAGAAACAGCTAGCCTTATTACCTCGAAAGGATATTGCGGCAAAGTCCATAGCAGACTTCGGGATAATTTATGTGACCACTACTTTGGACGAGGCTATAGAAACAGTAAATGTACTGGCACCGGAGCATCTCGAAATTATAACGGAAAATGCCCTCGAATGTCTCGGGAATATTCGTCATGCAGGAGCGATATTTATTGGACGCTTTAGTTCGGAGCCAGTGGGGGATTATTTTGCCGGGCCGAATCATGTACTCCCGACAAACGGGACAGCACGATTTTCAAGTCCGCTAAATGTCGATGATTTTCAAAAAAAATCAAGTGTAATTGTCTACAGTGAACAGGCATTACATACGAACGCAGAAAAAATAGCTAAATTTGCTCGTACAGAGGGTCTGGAAGCACATGCAAGGGCAGTAGAAATAAGACTGAAAAATAAGCGCTAGGAGGCTCCCTCATGAACAGGAATGCAAGTATTGAAAGAAAAACAAATGAAACAAATATCAATCTATCGTTAGCCATTGATGGCGAAGGCTATTCAGAACTTGAAACGGGAGTGCCATTTATGGACCATATGCTTGACTTATTTACAAAGCATGGGCAATTTAATCTGGTTGTTGATGCTAAGGGTGACATAGAGGTAGATGACCACCATACAACCGAGGATATTGGAATATGTTTAGGTCAGGCGCTCCGCGAAGCACTGGGTGATAAAAGAGGAATCAAACGGTATGGAAATGCCTTCGTGCCGATGGATGAAGCCTTGGCACAGGTGGTCGTTGACTTAAGCAATCGCCCGCATCTTGAAATGAGAGCCGAATTTCCGAATCAAAAGGTAGGAACCTTTGATACCGAACTGGTTCATGAATTTTTATGGAAGCTTGCCCTTGAAGCCCGAATGAACCTTCATGTGATTGTTCATTATGGAAAAAATACACACCATATGATTGAGGCTGTTTTTAAGGCATTGGCTCGGGCACTTGATGAAGCAACAACGATTGATCCACGGATCAAGGGTGTGCCATCAACGAAAGGGTTGTTATAGATGATCGGCATTGTTGATTATGGAATGGGTAATCTATTTAGCGTCAGCAAGGCCCTGGAACGCTTGGGTGCCCAGTATTTTATCTCAGGAAGTCATGAACAGCTACTTCAAGCTGATGCCATGATTCTTCCGGGTGTCGGCTCATTCCGTGATGCGATGGAGCGATTGCCAGCAGAAACCATCAGAGAATTCGCAGCAACCGGTAAACCGCTACTTGGTATTTGTCTTGGAATGCAGCTTTTGTTTGAGGACAGTGAAGAGAATGGTTTAACCAAAGGGCTAGGTATTCTCCCAGGGCATGTCCGTCGCTTTCCGGGGAAAACACAAGAGGCAAATTCCTATAAGGTCCCACATATGGGCTGGAACCGACTTGAATTTGTCAAAGACTCTCCCCTTTTGAAAGATGTTGAAGAGGAATATGTGTATTTTGTCCATTCGTACTTTGTGGATGCTAAGAAGTCTGAAGTGCTTATAGCAAAAGCAACCTATCACGAAGAAGTTTCTGCGATTGTTGGCCGCGATAATATTTTTGGGATGCAATTTCACCCGGAAAAAAGCAGTAAGCTCGGTATCGCTCTTTTAAACAACTTTTTACAAATCACTTCTGAAACGGAGGCCGTAAAATGACAATCACCATCTATCCAGCTATCGATATGCGTGCGGGTAATTGTGTACGCCTCCTTCAAGGAGATTATAATCAGGAAACTATTTACGGGGATTCCCCTTTTGATATGGCTCTACGCTTTGCAACTGATGGGGCTAACTGGATACATATGGTTGACCTTGATGGGGCGAAGGATGGCAAACGTGTGAATGACCGCTTTGTCATTGAAGCTGCCCAAAAACTAAAGGTGAATATTCAAATCGGTGGAGGAATTCGTACCGAAGATGATATCGTACATTACTTAGATAATAACGTGACGCGAGTGATTATTGGAAGCATTGCTGTTTCGAATCCGGCGTTTGCGATTGAAATGATAAAGAAATATGGAAAGCAAATAGCGATTGGGATTGATGCGAAGGACGGTTTTGTTGCTACACACGGCTGGCTTGAAACTTCCGAGATTCAGGCGCTTGAATTGGGCAAACGTTTTGCGGAGGCAGGTGCCGATACATTTATTTTTACCGATATTGCTACCGATGGGACACTTTCGGGACCTAATCTTACTGCTGTTACGGAAATGGCACGGGTGACCGGGAAAAACGTCATTGCATCAGGTGGAGTTAGTAGTTTAGCAGATTTACAAGCTGTGAATGGAGCTGCTGTCGAAGGAGCAATTGTAGGCAAAGCCCTTTATGAAAAACGGTTTACATTAAAGCAAGCATTGGAAGCGGTGATGGCATGACATTGACCAAGCGAATTATTCCCTGCTTAGATGTCAAAGAAGGAAGAGTGGTGAAAGGGATACAATTTGTCCAACTTCGTGATGCGGGTGACCCGGTTGAACTGGCTAGATTTTATGATGAGCAAGGGGCGGATGAACTTGTATTCCTTGATATTTCAGCATCTGTTGAAGGAAGAAAGACGATGGTTGAGGTAGTTAAATCGGTGGCATCAGAGCTTGCCATCCCCTTTACCGTTGGCGGTGGGATTAATGCACTCGAGGATATGAAACGAATCCTTCGTGCCGGCGCAGATAAAGTGTCATTGAATACGGCAGCTGTGTTAAATCCGGACTTAATTGCCGAAGGTGCAAGCTACTTTGGTTCCCAATGTATTGTTGTTGCGATTGATGCGAAGTACGATGACGAGCTTGGTACTTGGCGTGTTTATACACATGGAGGCCGAAAACCGACCGAGAAAAAGGTGGTTGAATGGGCAAAGTATGCTGCCGAGCTTGGTGCCGGAGAAATATTGCTGACAAGTATGGATAGTGATGGTGAGAAACAGGGATTTAATCTTGAATTGACGAAGGCGGTTAGTGAGGCTGTCACCATTCCAGTTATTGCATCTGGTGGTGCAGGGAGTGTCCTTCATTTTGAAGAAGCATTTACAATAGGAAAAGCTGATGCTGCACTAGCTGCGTCCATTTTTCATTATAAAGAAACCTCCGTTCATGAAGTCAAGGAATACTTGCGCGAGAAAGGAATGGCAGTCAGATGAAGATGAAATTTGATGAAAAGGGACTTATACCAGCGATCATACAGGATGCAGCTACGAAAGAGGTGTTAACACTCGCCTATATGAATCAGGAGTCACTTACGAAAACACTTGAAACAGAGGAAACCTGGTTTTATAGCCGGTCGCGGCAAGAATTATGGCATAAGGGTGCGACGAGTGGAAACACCCAGTCGGTCGTCAATGTGAAATATGATTGTGATCAGGATGCAGTACTGGTCCTTGTCGAACCCAAAGGACCAGCATGCCACACAGGAGCGGTTAGTTGTTTTTCTGAAGGTGTTATGGAAAGGAAAGGCAGTTTAGCTGATTATCAAATTTTACAATCACTTGAACAGGTGATTATGCAGCGAGAGCAGGAACGGCCAGAGGGTGCTTATACTACTTACCTTTTTGAAAAAGGGGTAGATAAGATTTTGAAAAAGGTCGGTGAGGAAGCGTCTGAAGTTATTATCGCAGCTAAAAACCGTGATCAAGAAGAACTTAAATGGGAAGCGGCAGATTTACTTTACCATTTGCAGGTGTTGCTAGTGGAGCAAGGACTACCTTTTACAGAAGTGCTGAAAACTTTAGAAGAACGGCACAAAGACCGGCAATAACGCTGGTCTTTGTTTTTTGCGTATCAAAAACCATCCCTTCTCGTACATGCCCCAAATATGATATAATACCTAGGTTAGTTTACGCGTAAAGATGGAGGACTTCATGATAAATGATTCGAAAGCAAGAATTCAAAAAGGAAAGCTATTGTCATTTGTTCCTACAGGTGAATATTATTTCACAAAGGGTGTAAAGGCATACCACCGCCGTGACTTTATCAAAGCTAAAAAATATCTTGGGCGGGCATTGCAGCTTGAGCCAGGGGAACCAATGATTACTTGCCAGTTGGCTATAGTGCTAACTGAACTTGGTGAGTTTGAGAATTCCAATCAACTCTTGCATTTAATCCTTGAAGATCTTGATGAAGAAATGGCCGAATGTCATTATTTCTTATCTAATAACTATGCACATTTAGGCTTTTTCAAAGATGCCTATCATCATGCAAAAATATATTTAGAAATGGACCCTAATGGGGACTTTATAGATGATATAGAAGATTTACTCGAGTTGCTCTCAATGGAAGCAGAGGATACAGGTGAAGAACTTTACCCGCAGGACGATCTTATCGTCAAACAGGAACGAGCAAGAGGTTTATTAGAATCAGGTTATTTCCCTAAAGCGATTGAGTTATTAAAAGATGTTGTAGAGCAATATCCAGAATATTGGTCTGCCTATAATAATTTAGCGTTAGCTTATTTTTACCTAGGTAAAACAAAAAAAGCTGAAACAATTCTAGATGATGTATTAGAACGAAATCCAGGTAATCTCCATGCGCTATGTAACAGACTTGTCTTTGCTCATTATCAAGGAAGGGCAAAATCTGTATCTAGTTTAATGGAAACCTTGAAAAAAATTCAACCGATGCTAACCGAACAGCAATTTAAGTTAGGTGCCACCTTTGCGTTAGTGGGTGAATATGAACTTGCCTATTTTTGGTTGAAAAAGCTTTATAAATATGGCTTTGACGGGGATGGACCCTTTTATTATTGGTTGTCCCAAGCTGCCTACTATTCTGGCCGGGAATCTTTTGCGAAAACAATTTGGAAAACTGTCCTTGAGATTAACCCTGAAAAGGAAGGGACAGAACCGTGGAACGAGGAACAGTCACATGTTAATGGATTTGAAGATCACTCTGGATCGATTTTTCAAAAGCTGGAAAGTGATTATATTGAGGAGCGTTTATTTGCCTTATTTTTAGTTTCTGTTTCTGGTAAGGTAGAGGAAATTTTCTCTTCTAAGCGTTTTATCCAGAATCAAAAGCTTTCGACTATGGAAAAAGAGTACGTCTTGTTAATTAAATCTGGCACTTCTGCAGCTATTAAAGACGCCCAAGAAATAGCTGAGGTATTATATCAAAACCATCAACCGATAGGTCCGGTAGAATCAGGGTTGTTTTTAATGTGGTTTTCCGTGTTTGTTGAAATGTCCAAGTCAACAGTAAGCTTAAATAATAAACAGGCATGGGCTGGTGCAATGGAATACGTTTGGTATAAAGCAAGTCATGAAAAGGTGTCACAGCAAGAAATTGCCAACCGCTACGGCATCTCGACTGCAACCATTGGCAAATATGTAAAAATAGTGAATGACCACTTGAATTAAGCAGATTAATGGACTATATTGCGATTGTTTTATACGATTAAGTAGGGAATACTATACTTAATCGTATTTTTTTATATATGAGGAGTGAATCAACATGTCTGAAGAAAAAATTTATGATGTGATTATTGCTGGTGCTGGTCCTGCTGGTATGACAGCTGCTGTATATACATCGCGCGCAAACCTTTCAACTTTGATGATCGAAAGAGGGATGCCAGGTGGACAGATGGCGAATACAGAGGATGTTGAAAACTATCCTGGTTTCGAGAGCATCCTTGGTCCAGATTTATCAACGAAAATGTTTGAACATGCTAAGAAGTTTGGGGCAGAGTATGCCTATGGAGATATTAAGGAAATCATCGACAATGGTGAATATAAAACCGTTATCGCTGGTAAAAAGGAATATAAGGCATATTCCGTGATTATTTCAGCAGGTGCTGAGTATAAGAAGGTAGGCGTCCCAGGAGAGAAAGAGCTTAGTGGTCGTGGAGTTTCTTATTGTGCAGTCTGTGATGGTGCCTTCTTTAAAGGAAAAGAGCTTGTTGTTATTGGCGGCGGCGATTCGGCTGTTGAGGAAGGTGTGTACTTAACACGATTTGCAACCAAGGTGACAATCGTTCACCGTCGTGATGAACTACGCGCCCAGAAAATACTTCAAGATCGTGCTTTTGCAAATGAGAAGGTAAATTTCATCTGGAGTCATACAATCAAATCAATTAATGATAAAGATGGAAGTGGAAAGGTTGGCAGTGTGACCTTGGTTTCCACGGAAAATGGTGAAGAAAAGGAATTAAATGCAGATGGCGTGTTTATCTATGTTGGTATGATTCCATTATCTAAACCGTTTGAAGGCCTCGGGATTACAAATGGAAATGGTTACATTGAGACGAATGAGCGAATGGAGACGAAGGTGAAAGGCATTTTTGCTGCAGGGGATATTCGTGAAAAAACACTTCGCCAGATTGTGACGGCTACCGGAGACGGAAGTATAGCCGCTCAAAGTGCCCAGCATTTTGTTGAAGAACTTAAAGAGGAATTAAAAAAAAAGCAATAATGAAATAAAAAGTAATCCTGTTTTAACTCAACTGTAACAGTGATGAAATAAAAATACGTTATTATAAAAAGTAAGAATTGACCCCCTTTAAAAATATATTATTTGGTGCACAGGCTGTCGCAGCCTGTGCTATTTTTTTGTATATTATCAATCGCTTTTCTGCCTAAAGGTTCTCCATGATAAATTTACATAATTATGAAATTCGATTTCATTGTTAGACCTTGTTAATAATAGTATAATGGAAGGAATATATATTCATTATTTTACGATACTTAGCGTCTGCTATTAGAGGGTGAATGTTATGCAACGAGTCACCAATTGTGTATTAATCAGGGATGAGCAAATATTAATGCTTAAAAAACCGCGTCGCGGATGGTGGGTAGCACCTGGCGGGAAAATGGAACCGGGCGAATCTGTAAGAGATTCTTGCATTCGTGAGTTTCGGGAGGAAACAGGAATTTATTTGAAGAATCCGCAATTGAAGGGGATCTTTACGTTTATCATAATAGAGAATAATCAAATAGTCTCCGAATGGATGATGTTTACTTTCCTTGCTACGGATTCGGATGGCATGCGATTTGAGAATTCTGACGAAGGAAAGCTCGAATGGAAGAAGATAGATGAAGTAAAAGATCTGCCAATGGCTGCAGGTGATTATCATATAATTGATTATATGATACATGGTAAAGGAATCATTTACGGTACTTTTACGTATACAAAAGACTTTCAACTACTTAGTTATCGATTAGATCCAAGTTAATAATAGGGGGAATAAATATGAGTACCGGTGCAACGAATGATACTCAAATGGTCATCATTACAGGGATGTCTGGAGCTGGAAAGACAGTTGCTATCCAAAGCCTTGAGGATTTGGGATTTTTCTGTGTAGATAATTTGCCACCAACACTGCTTCCAAAATTCCTAGAACTTATGAAGGAATCTGGGAATAAAATGAATAAAGTAGCTTTAGTAATGGATTTAAGAGGTAGAGAATTCTTTGATTCTTTATTTAAAGCCTTGGATGATCTAGCCGAAACTTCTTGGGTCAGTCCCAAAATACTTTTCTTGGATGCTGATGATGCAACATTAGTCAGAAGATATAAAGAAACAAGACGATCACATCCTCTAGCTCAATCGGTTTCACCGCTTGAAGGTATTAAATTAGAAAGGGAGCTTCTTGAAGAATTACAGGGTAGAGCCCAACTGATTTATAACACTTCTGAGCTGAAGCCACGTGAATTACGTGAGAAGATTTTAACGGAGTTTTCCTCTAATAAGAAATCAATCTTTACTGTTAATGTCATGTCATTTGGTTTTAAGTATGGACTCCCGATCGATGCTGATCTGGTTTTTGATGTGCGTTTCCTGCCAAACCCTCATTATATTGAACATATGAGGCCAAAGACTGGGTTAGACAATGAGGTTTCCAGTTACGTTTTGAAATGGAATGAAACACATAAATTTTTAGAAAAAGTTACTGATTTGCTCAGCTTTATGCTTCCGCATTATAAGCGGGAAGGAAAATCTCAACTTGTCATTGCGATTGGATGCACGGGCGGTCAACACCGTTCAGTTGCATTAGCGGAGCATCTCGGACGTTTCTTCGAAAATGATTATAAGACATGTGTTTCACATCGTGACATTGAGCGGAGAAAGGAAAAGACTAAATGAGAGAATTTGGACAGCCAAGAATCGTCATCATAGGAGGAGGTACAGGATTGCCTGTATTGTTACGGGGGTTAAAGCAGTACCCCGTAGATATTACGGCGATTGTAACCGTTGCGGATGACGGTGGCAGTTCTGGAAGGCTGAGAGATGATTTGCATATCCCACCGCCGGGTGATATCCGCAATGTGTTAGCTGCCTTATCGGATGTTGAACCGCTAGTGGAAGAAATGTTTCAACATCGGTTTAAATCAGGAAATGAACTTTCCGGACATTCGCTTGGCAATTTAATTTTAGCTGCAATGACATCAATAACCGGAAATTTTGTCCACGCCATCCAAGAAATGAGTAAGGTTTTAAATGTTAGGGGCAAGGTACTGCCGGCTGCTAATCAAAGTGTGGTTTTACATGCAGAAATGGAGGATGGGACAGTCGTTTCTGGTGAATCAAAAATCCCATATTCCGGTAAGAAGATAAAAAAGGTATTTTTAACACCAAGAGTGATTCGGCCTTTGCCAGAGACACTTCAAGCCATTAGGCAGGCGGATTTGATTATAATAGGTCCTGGAAGTCTTTATACAAGTATTCTGCCAAATCTCCTTGTGCCTAAATTGGGAGAAGAGGTTAGTCGTTCACATGCTAAAAAGGTGTATATATGTAATTTAATGACTCAAGCCGGTGAGACCCATGGATATACGGCAAGCGACCATGTAAAGGCACTTTTAGATCATATGTCTGGACCGTTTATTGATACGATTCTTGTGAATAATGAAGAAGTCCCAGAGGATATACAGTTACGTTATAATGAAGAACTGGCTGATCCTGTTAAATACGATTTACCTCGACTTTACGAGCTTGGCCTTGAGGTTGTGCATGCTGACATCGCCATTCAGGAAAATGGAGCGTTACGGCATGATCCAAAAAAGGTGGCAAAAATTTTATATAATTTACTCGTTACTGAAACTAAAAAGCATTATGAAGCGTAGTAACTAGTACCCGATTATAAGGGGGTGAAGGAATGTCTTTCGCTTCGGAAACGAAAAAGGAATTAACGAATTTGGAGACAAAGCCTTGTTGTATTAAGGCAGAACTGTCAGCCTTAATCAGAATGAACGGCTCGATGTCCTACTCAAATCGTAAGTTAATTGTTGATATCCAAACCGAAAATGCAGCGATTGCAAGAAGAATTTATACGTTAATAAAAAAGAGTTATGAAGTGCAAGTTGAATTGCTGGTTCGCAAAAAAATGCGGTTGAAAAAAAATAATGTATATATAGTCCGATTAACTGAACGGGCAAAGGAAATCTTAGAGGATATGAAAATTTTAGGTGAAGGATTTACCTTCATCCATGATATTTCAAGTGACCTCATAAAAAAGAAATGTTGTAAGCGTTCTTACCTACGCGGCGCTTTTTTAGCAGGAGGTTCGGTAAATAATCCGGAAACTTCTTCTTATCACTTAGAAATTGCTTCGCTTTATAAAGAACATAATGATTCTTTATGCGAATTAATGAATACATTTGATTTAAACAGTAAAACCCTTGAGAGAAAAAAAGGTTTTATCACATACCTGAAAGAGGCCGAGAAGATCTCAGAGTTATTAAATATCATTGGTGCAATTAATGCATTGCTTAGGTTTGAGGATGTGCGCATTGTCCGGGATATGAGAAACTCTGTTAATCGGCTGGTAAATTGTGAAACAGCGAACTTAAATAAAACGATTGGCGCCTCCATCCGTCAAGTGGAAAATATCCGGTACATTAATGATACAATTGGTTTGCATATCTTACCTGAAAAATTACGGGAAATTGCCGAACTTCGCTTACATTATACCGATGTCACTCTTAAGGAATTGGGAGAAATGGTTTCTGGCGGTACGATTAGTAAATCGGGCATTAATCATAGACTTAGAAAAATTGATGAGATTGCAGAGAAACTGCGGATGGGTGAGTTAGATACAAGAAAATAGAGATAACAAACAGAGGAGGATTTAGCAATGAAAGAAAAACAAGTCGAAGTTAAATTGAAAACAGGTCTTCAGGCACGTCCAGCTGCACTATTTGTTCAAGAAGCGAACCGTTTTTCAGCGGATATATTTTTAGAGAGAAATGGTAAGAAGGTAAATGCGAAGAGTATTATGGGATTAATGAGCCTTGCACTAGGTTCAGGTGTAGAAGTAAATATTATTGCTGATGGCGATGATGAGGAAAAAGCAATTATAGCATTATCTGAATTTGTTCAAAAGGAAAGCTAAAAAAAGGTTTGGCCAAATATGGCCAAACCTTTCAGATTGTAGACAAAAGGCATACGAATGACTCATTCGTATGCTTTTTCATTGAATTTTTGCTCGTAAGAGCAATTTTTAGACCTATCCTAAGCCTATCATTAGACCATTTCTGGATCTCTCCACGTCCAGTTGGCCATCTTTTTCAAGTTCATGGCAGCAAAAGTAAGCATCGCCTGCATGGACAATTTTTTTAGACCTCTTAAGGTTGTCCATCGCATACCATGCTTTTCTTTAGCATCCGCAAAGACACGTTCAATCGTTTCTTTGCGTCTCGCGTAAATGCTCTTATTCTCTTGAGTATGACGAAGGTGATCAGCTTCTTCTATGTAATGCTCCCATACATGCCTCTCAATCAGTTTTTTATGATCTTTACTCTGTGTGCATACTGAAAGCAATGGGCAATTCTGACACTCAATAGGATTAGAGAAGTATTGACGCTTTCCATCCTTCGTCGTCGTTGAATATTTTAATAATTGTCCTTGCGGACAGATATAACAATCGTAATGTTCATCATATACATATTCATGCTTTTTCATATAACCCTCTTTGGTACGAGGGCGAGTATAAGGTAGAGCAGGAGTCATATCATTTTCAAATACGTATTGGGCAATTGCAGGTGTTTTGTATCCAGCATCAGCAGCAACAGCTTCAGGTTTCCCGTGGTGTTCGATAACCTTCTCTAGTAAAGGCTC
>JAQSXG010000020.1 GCA_029256785.1 Neobacillus sp. | reverse complement strand
TTTATTAGTTCCCTTAAACTTATATCCTTTTCAGATCCCGGATTAATCGGCCCTTCATATTCCGTTTCTCCCATACTGTAGAGAAACTTCGCTGCTTCCTCTGAATCTATAAAGCTATACCTAAAGTCAGGGTTTTCGAGGAACAAGGCTTTTCCCTCTTTTACATGCTCAACGTGGAAGGATAAACGATTGGTATAATCATCTTTCCCGATAATAATGGGGAAACGCACGGCAACCACAGGGATTTTTGCATGCTGAAAAAGAACAGCCTCAGCAGCCCGCTTGGCTTCCTGGTACCCAACATAGCCGAGATACTCTCTTCTTCCTTTTAAAACCGGTTGGTATCCGAATGGATTAAAGTTTTCTTCCTTATGATTCACCCCAAAATCATACACAGCCTGACTTGAAGTGAACACATATTTCCGGACTTTTCCCTCCAAGGCGTTCAAAGTATCCAGTGCTTCCTGAGGTGAATAACATGTTTGGTCATAAACAACGTCCCACTCTCTACCGATAAATGCCTGATTAATAGAGTGTGTGTCTTCCCGGTCAATGATCAATCGCGACACCCGATCCCCAAAGGAGTCGGGCGTCTTTCCTCTTGTAGCAATGGTCACGTCGACCCCTTCATTTAGTAATAATTGTACCAACCTTTTTCCAACAAATTGAGTTCCCCCAAGTATTAATGCCGATTCCATAAGCTTCCTCCTCAAAAATTATTTAAAAGACCTTAAAAAGGTAAATAATTCAGGCACTCTTTCTTTAAAAAACGAATAATGATGTTCTGCTTCATGAATGATTTCAAACCTTGCATGAGGTATTTTCTTTTTTAGGATTTCATAAACGGTCCTATTAGAAGCGATAAATTCATTACTTACTGCTTCATCGTCGTTAGCTTCCTTCGTACCGCAGTCTAAATAGACACTTTCAATTAATGACAAATCAGTATCAGCATCTTGTAATAGCTTCTCTATTTCCTCCTGATTACGGAAAAAAGCGGAAGACAGCCCTACCATGCTCTTAAATATATGTGGATAACGGCACATAGCATAAGCGGAAATGAGCCCTCCCAAGGAAATTCCTGCGATTGCCGAACGGTCTTGCAATGTCCGATACTTACTGTCTATGAGCGGTTTTAGCTCATTCACTAGAAATTCTACGTACTGGGACCCTTTTCCACCAAAGGCTATTCGGTCCGGACCAACTATTTTCTTGCTGTATTCCCCATTTACCCAAGGACAGTACTCATTCAACCGCTCTTTGCTATTTTGATCGATTCCGACAACGATTACGTCTAACTCATTTTCATCTAAATATTTTTCAAGCTCTAAAGATGTGCCACCAATTGCCACATCATCCCGAAAAACATTTTGCCCATCATGCATATACAGCACGGGATAGCTCTGATTACCTGCGTGGTAGTTTTTCGGAAGGTAAACTCTTATGAGCCTTTCGTGATCGAATGTGGATATATAAACAGGGAATATTTCTAACACGACATTTCCTTCTTTCTACTATTATTTCTTTAAAAACTATCCAAGTTAATTCAACAAAAGGAAGCATTAATCCTGCTTACCAATCCTTATAAATAAAAAAACGCCTAACCCATAAGTACAAGGATTTTGACGTTTTTAACCAATGCGTTTTCTTAGTAAATCAGCTGTTACTTATCTGGCTATTTAATGGCATACAGAATTATTTTCTATCATCCCTAAATAATATATATGATATTAATCCTGATAAGACACTAGCACCAGCAGCAATTATAACTCGCGTTTGAAAAGCGATTTCCGTATAGTTTTTCTCAAGCATCCACATCGCCAAAACCATTACGATGAGCATCGCCGAGATTGTTAAGAATAACCTTTTTGTCATTTTTTTCTTTCCCTTCTGCAAAATTGTACCAAACTGAGCGGTATTCCACTTTATCCCCTTTTAAGAATGATTCCTAATCATTTCTTCTACATAGGTAAGAAAATTACTGTATTTGGAAGTACCTTTCAAGAAGTGTAATACCTCATCCAACGGTACGATCACACGATCATTGGTTTTAGAGTATAGAACACTCTGTGTCTTGATATTTAATACCTCTTTATGCTTGGGAGAATATTCGTATACAGAATCCGATTCGT
This sequence comes from Neobacillus sp., assembly GCA_029256785.1. Taxonomy (GTDB): domain Bacteria; phylum Bacillota; class Bacilli; order Bacillales; family Cytobacillaceae; genus Neobacillus. Next base: position 17,404 of record JAQSXG010000020.1, on the reverse strand, counting down.
ACCATTGAAAATCCTGCCTACTATTATTTTTGATCACCTCACCAATATACGCACCTATGCGTGTTACAAAATTATCAAAATGCTTATTTAGCAGTTCTATACCAAACTCCGTATTCATTAATCTATTCGTATATATATCTATATAACGAATGCTTTCAATGGTGAAGTCTAAGTTTCTTTTGGTAAGGGTTTCTTGATCCCACGGGTCCTCTGAAACATCCTGATACATTAACTTTGCCGTGCCTTTTAAATCATCTTTTTTTAATTTTGTTCTATGTAAGAAACTGAACATAAGGAAATTCTCCTTTATCACTTATCTAATACTGATTATATCTCTTATTCCACACCCTGACATGTTAGGGGAGTTAATTTTACAAATATAGAGTATACCTAAAATAGAATAGTATCTTTAGATTAGGAAAATTAAAAGATTCACACGTCGATTTTACTGTTTCTAAACTTTAGCCAAGTGGCCGACCGGATTCATTCCCTATTCGATGAACTTTTAGGTGTTTTTCACATTTTTATATATACTGATAGTAATGTTTTATAAGAAGATCAAAGTAAAAAGGAGAGAACGGCAATTAACATACTGTGGGATTTCGACGGAACTTTATTTGATACATACCCAGCACTTGTAGAAGGTTTTATTCAGTTAAGTCAGAAAGAATTGAATCGCGAGGAGGTTTTAAACTGGCTCAAAGTCGATTCCAAAACCGCCTTCAAGCATTATGGCATTAGTGAGGAGCAACGCGAGGAATACCATAACTACCATATTAACTATGCGAAGCGTAACAGCGTTCCTTTTGAGAATGTGGAGGATGTCTTATCCAGTGTAGATTCTAATATTATTGTCACCCATCGCGATAAGGAATCAACTACTTTTCTACTTGAGAAATTTGATTTAAGAAAATATTTTAAAGATATCGTCGCTGTTGAAGAACAGGGGTTTACAAGGAAACCCCATATATCCTCTTATGAATATGTACTGAAAAGTCATAACATTGATTTGGTTGTGGGTGACCGTGATTTGGATTTAATCCCTGCCAGAGCGTTAAATATTAAAACCGTTGCTTTTAAAAATAGGAGCATTGAAGCCGATTTTCATATCGATAACTATGCGGATTTTTTTCCAATGGTGGTTAAGGCTTTAAAGGAAATGTAAAAAAAATAAGTAAAACCCCATTTTTGTTAAAGGAAATGGGGTTTTACTTTATCTCCGACCTACGTTGTAAAGTACCTGTTGGTTCTGGGCAATCTGTTGGTCCAACCATCCGACCAAATCACTTAAGAACCTTTTCTTGCCCACTTCATCAAATGGACGATGCTTAGCAGAAGCATACTCTATTGCCTGTTTATCCACAGATGCAACCGAGTTCAAGAAACTTCTTAGCTTATTTGGCGGGGTAATTTTATCAGCAAGTCCGTATTGCAGCAGTATTGGCAACTTTAGTGACTGCGGATGCTGTTCCATACGTGATATCGCATGAATCAAGCCACGGCCTAGTCCTGGTGTAACCATATTGTGCCGCAACACATCGGAATAATATTTAGTAAACTTTGAAGAATCTCTCGCTACTAATTGGAAACTTCCAGATTTATTAATACTATAATCAGGTTTAACCTTACTTAATAAGCTAATCCCTAATTTTTCTATCCGGGTTACTTCATATGAGATACCAGGCGAAATGGCAACGATCCCACCAATCCCCTCACTGTAATCAAGAGCGTAATCAAGGGTAATCAATCCCCCTAAACTATGTCCAATAATATACAAAGGAAGATCCGGTTGATCTAATTCAACAAGCTTGCGAAACTCATGTAAATCCCCGCTAAATTCATCCCAGCTCCGAATAAATCCCCTTTTTCCCGAGCTTTGTCCATGCCCACGTAAATCATAGGCGTATACGATAAATTTACTTTTGACCAAGCTGTCGCTTATATTCTGAAGCCCTCCACTATGGTCACCATGTCCGTGTATTAAAATAATTGCTGCCTTTGGAGCTGTTAATGGTTCGAGCACGCGAAAGAAAAGTTCCGCTCCACCGACACCATTAAATGTCCCTTGTGTTGCCATTCTACGATATCCTCCTGTTGCAAATCTAATTTAACCTATATATTAACTAATTAACTTATTCATCTAAGTAATTTATGCAGTTTCAGTTCATTATATAGCAAAAGAAATCTTTTTTCATGGGGAATCAATCTAACTTTACAAAATGTACACTTTTGGACATCGCGATATTTTTTGGTTTAGCGTATAGTCTAACTTAATCCCTTTTGGTAAAATCATGTAAAAGCATTTATGGGGGAGATTGCGATGATTACTTATCCTTATTTAAAAAAAGGCGCAACCATCGGCGTAACTGCACCATCATCGGGAATGCCGACTGAATTACATGAACTTGTTACACTAGCTTGCAGCAGATTGGATAAAGAAGGATATCAGACTACATGCGGTGAAACGGTGTGGACACAAAACAAGGCAAAATCAGCACCGGCGCTCAATCGTGCGGCTGAATTCAATGAGATGATGGCGAACGATGAAATTGATTTCATTTTTCCACCATGGGGCGGCGAACTATTAATTGAGATGATTGAACATATAGACTATGAAAATATTATAAACAAGTGGGTGCTCGGCTACTCAGACACGAGTATGTTATTGCTGGCCATTACCTTAAAAACCGGAATAGCTACAGCTCATGGACCCAACCTTATCGATATTAGAGGAGCGTTCTCCGACAAAACAACAGCCATGTGGCAGACTGTTTTATCGACCAAACTAGGAGCATCTGTCCTTCAACATTCATCTGAAAGGTTTCAAGAGAAGTGGCAGCATGATAATCCAACGCCATGTATTTTTCATTTAACCGAACCAACCGCTTGGAAAACTGTTTCAAAGCAGAATGAGAAAATTAAAGGTCGTATACTTGGCGGCTGTATCGATATCATTAGACATTTAATCGGTACCCCCTTTGGTGATGTGCAAAACTTTAGGCAACAATATCTTCAGGAGGAGCCAAACATTTGGTATTTTGAGAACTGTGAAATGAATACGACCGACATGCGAAGGTCTTTGGTTCAAATGAAGTTAGCCGGCTGGTTCGATCATTGTTCCGGTCTGATGTTTGGCCGTAGCCCTGCCAACATGCCTGTTGAGGGTTATACGGTAGAGGACGTGTATCAAGATTTAGCTGAAGAACTTGGTGTCCCAGTTATTTATGACATCGACTGCGGCCATGTTCCACCACAAATCACCTTTATTAATGGGGCTTACGCTGAGGTAGAGGTTGGAGATGGCAAAGGAACCGTTAGGCAATATTTTCAGCCTTGATGCTGTGAAGGACCCCAGGAGGTCCTTTTTCCTTTTATTTATTTTACTTTTTACTCCCGGTGTTCCGCCTATCTGCCAAATGGCCCGTCCTATCTGCCTTTTTCGTGGGTCTATCTGCCATTTTCCACTTTCTATCTGCCGATTTGATCACCCTCCATAGTATCCAAGCTAAAATTCCTTACTCCAGCACAAATAACCCTATTATATGGAGAAAAAAATAATCCCTCAAAAAACAACAGTTATTAAGAAAACGGCCATCTATTTAAAGGTGTTTTATCTAACATACATTTCTTTCTATTTACCCATTTACCTTAGTTTGGTACGGTATAATATAGAATGTTTATTAGTTTAATAGTAAAAATGTCATTTTTATTTATATAGACAAATGAAAGAAGGATATACATGATAGTGAAGTGGAGTTTATTGTTTCAAATTTTTTGGACTTTTTTTAAGATTAGTCCGGTGACATTTGGAGGGGGTTATGCGATGATCCCTTTAATCGTAAAAGAGATCGTCGAAAAGCGAAAATGGTTAACAAGTACTGATATTACAGAGGTCCTTGCCTTGTCTCAAACAATACCCGGAGCGGTTGCTGTTAATGCTGCAACTTTTATTGGCCACAGAATTGGCGGAAAAAGAGGGGCATTAGCCGCGATGATTGGGGTTTCATTGCCAACCTTTGTCATTGTTTTACTGTTAGGGATTGCCTATTTTCACATTCATGATAATCCAAAGTTAGAAGCTGCCTTTATTTCAATCAGAGTAACGATTGTGGCCATTATTGTTTATGCAGCAATAAAAATCGGCAAAACAGCTATTGTTGATAAAACCACTTTCTTTATTGTGCTCCTAGGTGTTCCTGCATTATTTTTCATCCATCCGGCACTAGCCATACTCATTGGAGCCCTAATAGGTATCATCGTTGTACCTATAAAAAGGAAAATGGGTTATAAGGTCGATTTAAAACAAAAAGAAGAAGAAGATCCAACAACGAATCCCGATTATTATATGGGCGCTGGCATCTAAGAACAAGGAGAGATACGAATGGTATTATGGGAGTTATTTCAAACATTTTTTCTAATGGGCTTCGTCTCCTTTGGCGGTGGATATGCGATGATGCCTTTTATCGAATCTGCGGCAACAGAATACGGATGGATGTCAGCGGAAAGCTTAACAAATATGATTGCCATTGCGGGAATGTCTCCTGGTCCCATCGCAGCCAATAGTGCGATACTTGTGGGTTACTCTGCAGCCGGACTTAACGGGGCAATTGTTTCTGCCATCGCCATGCTACTTCCCTCAATTATACTAGTAATTACAGTGGCAACATTTTTTATAAAATTGCATCATAATCCAGTGGTTGAATCAATGTTTTACGGATTAAAGCCCCTAGTCACAAGTCTAATCATTTTTGCAGCCATCAGCTTTGCCATATCCAATAACATCATTAACCTAGCAATCTCCTTTCGTTCTATAAGCACGGTAATAATCTTCGGTTTATCTTTATTTGCCTTATTAAAACTTCGTTGGAACCCCGTCTATGTTATTATTCTTTCCGGGTTAGTCGGTATTGCTCTCTATTCTTAATCTTCTTTGGGAGCAAGTTCCCTCTGTAAAAAATCCACACCTTCCTTTTTGGACTATTCATGAAACTTTCCGAATCTCCAAACGTAAATTAATTATAAGGCTTTTATAAAAGGAGCGATCAGGATGAGCGAGAAAGGTTGTATAAAATGTGGTTCTAGAGAGACAGGAACAAAAGAAGTGGCAATGACAGGAACTGGGCTTTCTAAAATGTTCGATATCCAACATAACACATTTATCGTTGTTTTTTGTAAGAAATGTGGTTATTCCGAATTCTATAACAAAAAAACATCGACTGCCTCTAACATCGTTGATTTGTTTTTCGGAGGTTAAGTCAGGACTTAGGGGGACTATCAGATGATTGAAGTGTTTGGAATCTTTGTAATCGGTTATATTCTTTTGTCTATTATTCTCGTACCTTTTCAATACCGATATATTGAGGAAATGAAGAAGATGCGAAAAGAGCATGAGAAAAAAGGGATAAGTCAAGGCGAGATGTTCGAGGAGATGGAATTTGAACATCAACAATTACACTTGAACGCACAAGGAAACTTTCTTTTCTTGTTAGCCAATATCTTGGCAACCATCCTCTATAAAATAAAACACAGAAAAAAGATGGTAGGATAACCAACTTTTCAAGCTAACGTTTGGTTCTTTTAGTGAGACCCGTTTAGACACAGGGTTTTACTAAAAGGACCAATTTTTTTGCTAAAATTGACATCGGTCAAAGCAAAGCAGAACATGACAGGTTTTCCATTATTATTCTTGATACTATCTATTTAAGGGGTGAGCAATATGGGTTGGGTTGAATCATTACAGAGGGCGATTGATTATATGGAGGATCATCTACTAGATAATCTATCTATTGAGGATATTGCCAAACAAGCACATGTATCCGAATTTCATTTTCAACGGTTATTTACCATTTTAACGGATATACCTGTAGGAGAATATCTTCGTCGCAGGCGGTTAACGCTAGCTGCCCAGGAATTATCCCATGCAGGTAGTCGAATTATTGATATCGCCTTGAAATATGGCTACGACACTCCCGAATCTTTTTCAAAAGCCTTCCGTAAGCTACATGGCCTTACGCCAAGTCAAGCACGAAAGTCACAGGGAAAGCTGAAATCGTACAATCGCATGTCTATTCAGGTAACATTGAAAGGGGAAGATCCAATGAATTACAAAATTGTTGAAAAAGATACTTTTAAAGTTGTTGGTGTGAAGCGAGAGTTTAATTGTGAGAATGGGGAGAACCAAAGAGTCATACCCAAAATGTGGGATGATGTCCATGCTGATGGAACCAACGACCGTTTATTCAGCTTAAATAACGGAGAAATTAAAGGTGTACTTGGGGTATGTGTGGATAAGAGGGACAAACAACCGGAATTAATGGATTATTGGATTGCAACCGCGCATGATGGTCCAACACCTGATGGTTTAATAAGCCTGGTAATACCCGCTGCAAAATGGGGCGTATTTGAGGTACATGGTCCGATGCCTGATGCGATGCAGAAAGCATGGAAGCAAATTTACTCAGAATGGTTTCCTTCCAGTCACTATAAACCAGCTGGATCCCCAGAGCTAGAAGTCTATTCAGCAGGAGAACCTTGGAGTCCGGATTACTATTCTGAAATTTGGATTCCACTAAAATAAAACTTTAATCAAACGTTTGATTAGTCTCATTAATCTCTATTTAACAAGGGTTACAGAGAACTAATCAAACGTTTGATTAGTTCTTTTTGGCAGCCACCATGGTTGCCCATTACTCTCCTTCGTTCACCACAATCTTATATCCTTGTTGTTGCGGGCCATCTTCATAAACTTCCCTAGTTACGATATAGTAGTTTTCACCACTGTTATCGGTAATCACCATTTCACTTGGACTTTTGTCCACAGCAGCAGCATCTAAGCTAAAATACGGTAACCCTAATTTTGAAACATCCAGCGCCATTTTTCATCCCCCATTTCTATTTTTTCTAGCTTACCCTCTTTTATTTATTGTTGCAAGTTCGCACCGGCTATTTTAAATTCAAAGCTAACAAAACTCTCTACTTCCTGAAAACCTTCCTGTAGATACAAGTTTATCGCCTTATCGTTTTCAGGATTTACGGAAAGAATGGTTCGTTTAAAGGCGTTCTCCTTCGCAAAATGAAGGGCTGCCCTTAACAAAAGTCTTCCTAAACCTATCCCTTGATATTCAGGGATAACCGCGACTGGCCCAATATTCATGATCGGAGCATCTTCGTATTCATCTATTGCCCCCATTACCACTCCAACTACTTTTGCCAGATGATACAGGATTTGCATTCCGCCATCTATATAATCGGTACTTGAGACCAGCTTTGCCACCATTTCAGGTGTAACTGGTGTTTCATTTCCCTTCACCTTGGCAAAGCCTGCATTTCGAACTTCACTCCAAACCGTTTCATCTACCCCTGGTCTGAAAGTTTTTATGTAGTAATCCTCTGGTAACTTCCACTCAGGAACATCCATATTTTCTCTGACGAGCACGTATGAGTATCTTTCTATTGAAAAATCTAACTTCTCGATAGTATCCACCAACTGTTTATTTTTCATAGGAATAAACAGATACACACTCTCTAATCCCGTAGCATCCTGCAAAATTGCTTCAAGGAGCTGCCTATAATCATTAATATCCGTTAATTCCGTATGAAAGATTCGAAATCTTGCCCGTTTACCTCGTTTATTGTATTCATCTATAATCAGCGAAGCAGAACCTTTTATTTCACCCTGTTGATTGATCAAGATATAGGTGGGATTTTCAGTATTAGGTTCAAATTCATCTAAATCTTCATCATACAAAAAAGAATCATCCACTTCATTTTTATGATTCTTGCAGTATTCAATAAAGTCCCTTACCCTTTCGTTCTTTAAAACCTCTACCTTCATTTAAATACACCCACCCTCTTGATATAAAAAGTCTTATCCCCATTTTAATTATTCGACCTCTTACGTACGATTACCTCCAACGACTTTTTACAAGTCCAACATTATCGAGTAAAATATAGATTGGTAAAGTTGTTTCAACATTTTTCGAAACTAAGTACATACTAGGAGGATTTTTCATGCACAAATTAGAGGATATTTTCGAAGCACGCGATTTCATTTTAAGCAAAACAGACAGCCGTCCAACAATTGGGATGATTTTAGGCTCAGGATTAGGTACACTAGCAGATGAAATAAGTAACCCCGTTACGATTCCGTACAGTGAAATTCCACACTTTGCAAAGTCGGAAGCGATTGGCCATGCGAACGAATTAGTTATTGGCGAATTAATGGGCAAGACCGTTGTCGCAATGAAAGGGCGCTTCCACTATTATGAAGGCTATACATTGGATGAAGTAACCTTCCCTGTTCGTGTGATGAAGGCACTAGGCGTTGAAAATCTACTGATCACAAATGCTTGTGGTGCAATCAATACAAGTTTTTCACCAGGCGATTTAATGCTTATTACAGATCATATAAATTTAGTTGGTACCAACCCATTAATCGGACCAAATAACAGTGAATTAGGAACACGTTTCCCTGATGTTTCTCGTGTCTATAACCCAGAATTAAGAAGTCTTGCTACGAAAGTGGCAAAAGGACAAAACATCAGCTTACAAGAAGGCGTTTATGCTTGGTGGAGTGGCCCTGCTTACGAAACTCCAGCAGAAATCCGTATGATCCGTGTGTTAGGTGCAGACGCTGTTGGTATGTCTACCGTCCCAGAAGCAGTCGTTGCCGTTCATGGCGGGATGAAGGTACTTGGTATTTCATGTTTAACAAATATGGCTAGTGGAATCTTAGATCAGCCATTAAGCCATGATGAAGTGATTGAAGTGGCAGGAAAAGTAAGAGGCAACTTCGTTAACCTGGTTAAGGGTGTTTTAGAAGAGATTTACTGACTTACTCCACGGGGCAAGCCCACGTGGGTTCTCACATATAGTTTCTCATAATCGTACATGAAGACTAGCTCCCATCGGCATTATGCACTAGCTATAGGGGTGAAAACCAACAAACAAGCAGTCCGCCGACCACATTAGCGTTTGTTTTCTCTTCTTGCGAAGATGGGGGCTAAGTCATACCCCCATGTTATTCTTAAGAAATTTTAATTCCACTATTTAAAACAACCTTACGGTTGTTTTTTATTTCATTAATACATAAATCGTGCAATGGTTGAAACATAGGGAAGGCTAACTGGCATAATTGATTTTCAGGTTTATTCCATTCATCATTTGAACAATACAGTAAAAATGCAGAATAGATATCTCGTTGAAGTTTAGTACCGTCTTGCAGTATGTGCCATCGTTGAGATAGTTGTTTTTTACTATCTTTATCCAATATATGGTCATATTGAGAAGCCTTGAATGTCCATGTATTGACTTCTTTTACTTTACCACCGGTTAAATGAAATCGATACTTTGCTTGTTGAATAAAGTAACCAGGGCTTCTTTTTAAAATACTCTTTCCAAAACGCTTTCTTCGTTTCCATTTGCCTGTTTTCTCGCTACGTTCTGTTTGTTTTGCCTTCTTTTGTAAGGATTTGATATTCATCGTTTCAATAATGAGTTCATCACCTAAAGAACGTAATTGATTGATATCTTCGTTGTGAGCATACTTCCTGCTATCTGCTGCTATTCTTTGAAGATTTCGCAATTGTTTTTGGGATTTATGGTATCGTCGAGAAATCCTCCATTCTTTTTTTCCTTTTTTAATGGTCCCATCACTATTGTAATTTTTAGGGTTCATCGCTCTACGAGAACGGTCAAGATATCGTTGTATTATTACAATTTTCGTTTCCGTTTTAAATGTGTTTACTGAACGCTCCGCCAAATTTTTTAATATGACTCGTTCGCTTGAAACAACCGCAATCGATTGTGTGCCAATATCTCCACCTAGACAACCCATACCGTATATATGTCGTAATGATCCATCTTTTTTCCGTTTAGGGACCGGAATTCCCTCTAGTACCATTTGAAGAAAATATCGGATTTTGCCTCTTACCTCTTTTCTCACGATTTGATTGTTTCGACTCCGATAAGTGGGAAGAATGGGTTTCCCTAATAAATAGCGTTCCACATTTATTTGGTCTGTTTCTTTTCCGTTTTTCATGTAATTCAAAACATGAGAAAGGGTTTCGGAAACAAACAGGTCATTACTTTTAATTCGCAATGGAAAATTCATCCCGTTGTGACTTGCATAAAATTCATTTAAATTGTCGTTGTATTTCAGAATAATACAACGTTCTGGTTGTTTGCCTTGAAATGTAATAAAATCTTTTTTTCTGTAAAAGTAAGGCTCCTCCCCATCGCTAAATAGAATCTTTTCTATTGATTTCCATACCATTTCACATACTGCCCAGACTGTTACGGCATCTGGAAGGGAATACTTTGTTACACGCAAATTTGCACCGTAATTTCTCACGAAATCAAAGGTTACACGATAAGTCGCTCGTAACTCCGCGAGTTGTTCTTTCAAATTATGTAATTCTTTTTCTAGAATTTTATTATTCGTAGTTTCATTTGAGATTGCTTTAGATACCGAACGGTATTGCTTTAACAATGCTTTATATTTTTTTGTCCGAATCATTTGTTTGTAGTTTTTGTAAAGTTTGCCTAATACGGTGTTTCTGATGGCTCGAAGGTGTTCACCTATTCTACTCATTTTGAAATGTTGGAGAGGCAAAACCTCTACTTCAACTTCAACAATATGAAGAGGAGTATGTAACTTACGAATGGTATTCAATGTCTTGGTGAAGTCTGAGGGCAGATTCTTTTTTCGTGTCTTCTTGACTTTCTCCATTGTTCCTTTCATAAGGCATACTCCTTTCCTTTTTATTTACTCTTTTGTTCTTGTATGTATCGTTTCACCGTTTCCTCGCTCACTTTACCAACTGTGCTTACGAAATATCCTTTGCTCCACAAGGAGCCGCAACGAGAATAAAGTTTCTTTAAACCCGGAAATCTTTTAAACAACAGGATAGCCGAAATGCTTTTAAGTGTACGAACCACGTCCGTAGGGGAAACTGTTGGTTTTGTGGATAGAAACAAGTGAATGTGGTCTGGCATAATTTCCATTTCTTTATTTCGTATTCATATTTAGTCGAAATAGAATACAGTCTATCCTTAAGCTCACAGTCTACTTCATTTTTTAATACGTTATATCTGAACTTTGGACACCAAATGATAGGGTACTGAATAAGAAACTTATAGTGATTTAAAATGTTGTAATCGCTCACATTTACCACCAAGTTTCTTTTTGTTATTATATTTATATTGTACCACACAAGAACGTTTGTTCGCAATTAATATGTCCTAAAACGCTCAAATAGTGCGAGCAAAAGGACCACTTAGAGCGTTGCCCTTACATCCACGGGGCAAGCCCACGTGGTTTTTCGGGCAAATCTCTATAACCGGATAATCGATAGAATAGCCCTATGAAGTTCGCTAATTATTAAGCGAACTTCTTTTTTTAATAAAGTCCTTTTAATAACCTTCAAATCATTTTTACCGTGCGATTATTATTGACTTATCAACATACTGACGAATATTAATTCCTTAATGTGTCTTGATTTCACATAGTAAATCGCAGGGTATTAAAGGGCTTGTGAAAAGTATACTTACGCAAATAATCCAGATTTGTTCAAGAAGAAAACACTGAATACATAAGATTAGAAAGTGGTTGATGCAACTCAAGCCCTTTTGGCATAACATAGAACAGTTACAAATTTGAGAGGGGATATTTTGAGTAGTAATATTGAAAATTGTGGGAAAGACTCTAATTCTGTTGATATTTTACAATTATTTGTACAATGGTTAACTACATCAGGAGATGCAATTGCCATTGTAGGGCAAGAACCTATTATAATCCTTATTTATAGTTATGGGGTGAGTTCATGAATGATAATAAAAGGCTTTACATTACCCCTTCTACCCCTCAAACAGCCAACACTAACGGTAATGACTCTAATTCAACCTTAGGTAATTTTAAATATAAGCCACCTAACAATACTGGGGTAATTTTGGGTATCATTGGCGGTGCATTGGCTACAGTAGGGGACGCATTGTCGACTATTGGAGCCATCATTCAACTCGATATAGATGTTTCTGCCGATTTTCAATCACAAGTAGATAATTTTAAGTCAGATCAAGAGAAGGATAAGATGCGGGAAGAAATCGATAATCTCAAGGGACAGGTCAAAGAGATTGATGATCTCAAGGAACAGATGAAACAGCTTGAGAAAATAATTAAGAGTAACCAAAATTAAGAGGTTACTCTTTTTATTTATCCTCTTGATTGTGTATGAATTATTCTAAGGTTTTCATATTAACACCAGAAAAGTCCTAAGCTTGGCTTTCTTATTCCTTATCAATTATCACACTATCAAATTTCGTATCTAATTCTTTTGTCCAATTCGTTAAACCAATTTTTAATAACTTCTCTGCTGCTTGGGCTGGGCTCATCACAAAATCATCCTTTATCCACAAACTTAAATATCCAATTGTGCCATAGCTTGCAAAAATCGCATAGTCATTATCTCGGAATGCTCGCAATAAATGAGCGGCTAACTTATTTGATAGTTTTTGAATAGCATTTGCATCTGCAAACTCGACTTGATAAAACGAGCGATATTTAAAAATATGGTCACATAAATGAAGTGTAATAGGCTGTCCCCATTGCTGATTCTCCATCTCATAAAATGATAAAAAGCGTCCATTCAACATCCTTCTTACTTCATCTATTAGCTCAAATTTATCTGCGAAATGTAAATAAAAAGTCGACCGAGAAACCCCCGCTTTTTGAACAATTTCTTTCACCGACATGGCTTCAAAACTTTTCTCATACAATAACTTCAAAAATGCGTTGATTATCGATTCTTTTGCTGTTTCCAATTGTGACACCTCACTAGACATTTCGGGTGAAAATGTCTCATCTTTTTCATTATTAATACGCTTACAATAGTGTTATAACGAAGTTTGGGGGAACTATACATGACAAAACAAGTGTATGTTATCACAGGTGGTTCTGGTGGTATGGGTAAAGCAACAGCAGAACTAGTTGGAAAAAAAGGCACTGTCTTATTAGCAGACATATCTGAAGAGCGCTTAGCTCTTACAAAAGAAAAATTAGTCGCTAAAGGGATTACAGATATACATTATCAAACCGTTGATATAACATCAAAAGAAAACGTTGCTGCCTTAGCGAAAAAAGCAGCTGAACTAGGTACACTAAAAGGTCTCGTTCACACTGCTGGCCTGTCACCAACAATGGCCGATTCTAGACGTATTACAGAAGTAAATTTAGTTGGTACAGGAATTGTATTAGATGCATTCCTTCCTCTTGCAACACAAGGCACTGCTGTAGTTTGCATCTCGTCCATGAGTGGGTACATGGCACCTCGACAAGGCCCCTATACTGAAATATTAAAACAACCATTATCTGAAAACGTGATTGAAACAATGGAGCAATTCACACAAGGTGATTCTGGTGCAGCCTATAGTTTATCAAAATTAGGCGTCCAGTTAATTGTTGAAGATCAAGCTTGGGCATGGGGTGAAAAAGGTGCACGTCTCACATCACTTTCACCAGGTACAATAAACACACCAATGGGTCGTCAAGAAGCTTCTCAACATGAGCAAATGAAAATGATGCTTGACATCACACCATTACAACGTGAAGGGGAAGCATCTGAAATTGCAACAGCAGTTGAATTCCTTCTTAGCGAAGCTGCTTCATATATTTCAGGGACAGACCTACGTGTAGATGGCGGTACAGTCGCTAATTTAAATCGCGTTCAAAACCTTACAAAGTAAAAAGCAAAATACCTTAAATGCAGATGGAGGTTCTCAACAAACAGCATCAATGGTTGAGGAGAATATGACTATTCGGAATCAAATCCGGTAGGTAAATCACATAAATTTGATAAGAATATTAGCATCTGAGTAAGCAAGAAAACCATAACTTATAAAGGGGATTTTATTAATGGGTAAATTAGAAGGTAAGGTAGCCATCGTAACAGGTGCAGCTTCAGGAATGGGTAAAGCAATTGCAGAACTTTACGCAAAAGAAGGAGCAACAGTAGTTGTTTCCGACTATAATTTTGAAGGTGCTCAAGCAGTAGCTGATAGTATAATAGGCAATGGTGGCGTTGCAATGGCTAACCGTACGAACGTTGCTGAATTAGCAGACTTAGAACAATTATTTGCAGAAACCAAAGAGACATATGGTAAGCTAGATATTTTAGTTAACAATGCCGGTATTATGGACGGTATGGAACCGGTTGGAGAAACTTCCGATGAAAAATGGGACCGCGTATTTGCAGTTAACACTACTGGTGTAATGCGTGCCATGCGTATAGCCACGAACATCTTCTTAGAACAAGGTCATGGTGTAATCGTAAATAATATTTCAGCAGGTGGCTTACGTGGAGCACGTGCTGGTGCAGCATACACAGCATCTAAACATGCTGTAACTGGTTTAACGAAAAACACGGCATACATGTATGCTCAATCTGGTATCCGTTGTAATGGTATCGCACCTGGTGGTGTTGAGACGAACATCGGTGCATCTATGACAAATATTTCTGAATTTGGGTATGGCCGCCAAATGACTGGAAGTGGTACAATGCCACGTGTCGGACAACCAGTTGAAATTGCTCAACTTGCTGTTTTCTTAGGTTCTGATGATTCAAGCTTTGTAAATGGACAAGTAATTGCTGCTGATGCAGGTTGGCTTGCTTACTAAATTAAAAGTAGCTATTAATAATCCCCCCTGAAACAGTTTTCAGGTGGCTTATTTTTAAATAGGAAGATGGCTGAGATTGTATGCGTTCTTAGAACAGAGCGGACAAAAAAGTAATAGAATTTTTGTTTGCTCTGTTTTTATTACTTCATATACTTTTCAACCAACTCATAGCATCTTTCTTCTGTAAGATTCGCAAGCACAGCCACATATTCTAATTGTTCCTGTGTACCACCTTTATATTTTTGCGATGCTTCCAATGCACGTTCATCTCTAGATTTTATCCAATTCCGTTGTTCTTCTCTTAATTGTTCTATCTCTTCTTGAGACAGTTGCACTTTTAAGGCTCCATAAATTTCATTCAACAATTGATCCCAAATTTCCCATCTATCGTTTTCAACTTTTTTCAAAGCGTATGTTGAAGAATCTGCTGCTTCCAAATCCTCTGTTTTCTTTTTAGCAATGTTTAATTTTTTGAGATACTCTTCCTTCAGACTTCCGTCAGACGGGTCTTCTTCTTTTGCTGATACATTGTTTGATGTGTCGTCTGGTTGATTCGCATTATTATTGTCGGTGGTTTTCTCACCTTCAGAAGAGTTTTCTATTTTTTCTTTTTCTAAATCTGCTAAATCCGTGTTTGGTGAGTTGTTATTCGATGACTCTGTGTTTGATTTTGCACTTAACTCATCGGGTGACTTTCCACAGCCTGCCAATAGGATTAATACTAAAATAAACATTACCATTCGTTTTTTTCTATAAGTTTTCACTTTGTATACCCCCCTTCCTTGAAAATCATACCAATATTTCAATGCTCCTCAAAGCAAAACACTTTATATAGTTTGGTAGAAAACCTCTTTCAACAAAATAAAAGGGTAGGATCTCCCTCCCCCCCTCAATAAATATTATTCCACCAAAAAGGCGTTAGTCCTCCTTTGGACCAACACCTTGCCTAGTATTTTTTCCCTTAATACATATACCTTTACTTTCCTAAGGAACCCAAGAAGTCATTCATACGTATTAACATAACTTCTATTTTATGTTCTTCATTTAAGTTGGCTTGCCCCGCTACGACTTCGACCTCTGATTTTTCACTACCATCTTTTTGGTACTCTAATTCAACTGAGAAATTATAAACGATCTCTGCCGAATCTGTTTTTTCATATTCGATGTTTTTTACCTTTAATTTGTAGTTATTTCTCCTCGGTTCAATCATTAATGTTGAACCATAGCTGTTTACGAAATCCAGGTAGGATGTATCATTTGCAAAGTATTTTTTATAAAGCTCTTCTTCGTATTTTATTAAATCCTCAAACCCCTCACCTTCCAATGCTTGATTCAATTCATCACTAGGACCTGTAAGGGCGCTCTGCAATACCGCTTCTATTGTCTATCCTCAAACCCCTCACCTTCCAATGCTTGATTCAATTCATCACTAGGACCTGTAAGGGCGCTCTGCAATACCGCTTCTATTGTCTGTATATTTTCATCATGATTCTGTAGAGATACATCTGAACCCTCTTGTTTGTTTTCCATATTACTTATAAGAGGCATGGCTAAAAGGATTAAAATCAAAGCAGCAGAGGCTAAAGTGAAATAGTATCTCCAGTGAGTTGGCCGTTTTGGTATTTAAGTTTTATTATCTCACCCTCCTAACGGCTGATTGACAGAAAAGTTACACTGTTTTTAAAAATATATCAAACTATATATTATAAATACAAAAAACGACAGATATCTGCCGTTCCATGTAAATTATTCAACTATACCTCTGCCTTAATGGCGACTGTTTGAAAATGCCTTGAGTCCGGACCCTTTATCTTTTCTATATTTTTAAAACCGTACTGCTCCATGATAGGCATAACTTGATGCTCTATCATCGTTGTAATTCCTTCCCACTTGTTATCATTTTCCCCATCACTAAGGGTTATGATGATCGCCCCATCTGGTTTTATTACCCGATAGATCTCAGCAAATGTATTGGGCAGTTCCTCCCAAAAATATATGGATTGTATACTAAAAATCTTTGAAAAGGATTGATCTTGAAAGGGCAACTTTTTTACATCCCCCTGTAAAAATTTCACCTTTCCATTGGATATATGCTTTCTATTTCTAAACCTTGCTGATTGAATCACAGTTTTAGAGATATCTAAACCTACTAGTTGTTTTACATTATATTCACCTATTATTTGTTTTATTGCATAACCTGCTCCACAGCCAATTTCTAATATCGTATCGTCTTGTTGTGGAGACAAAAGATTAATCGTCCACGAGGTTTCAGGCTGATGCTGCTGTACCATCTTTTCTCCTATATAAAGCCCGACAATCCCCTTCGGTTTGCTATATTGTTTATCAATTACATTCTTAAACCTTTTAAATAGATCCAACGTTTCACCCCTTTCTACTATTTATTCTAAAAAATATTATTAGATTGCTCTCGATTTCCATTCATATAGAATATCCGGTAAATTTTCTTCATTTTCATACCCTCTACCAATAATCTCAAAGCCATGCTTTTCATAAAATTGTTGTGCGTTCTTATTTACTTCAAATGTATATAATGTTAATCTCCCACTTGATTGAGCTTTTGCCTTCTCTAGTAAGGTTTGACCAATACCGATTCCTTGATATCCTATATGAATATATAGTTGACTTATTTCCCTATCATTATAGGCAATCATTCCAACTACCTTTTCATCCATTAACGCTAAATCAATTTGAAATTGTTTTGTTAATATATGA
>JAQSXG010000504.1 GCA_029256785.1 Neobacillus sp. | reverse complement strand
AATCTAGTAAAAACAACACCATGGCCATAAGGGAACTTTAATTGAAATTTGTATTTCCCGTCTAATTGAATCAGACTTTTATCTTTTTTCAATGTATCAACCACATGAAACATATTGTCTCTTGCCTGCTTCATCGGACTTTTGATGACCGCTTGATCTCCAGAAGTCGTAACAATATGCCATTCATCATGATTTATTTGAAACAGTGTATTCTTCGTATAGTCCTTTACTTCTAATACCACAATACCAAGGTCTGGCCCAATAATCACAAAATCAGGTCTTCTTCCTTGAATATCTGGTTCATAATAAACAATGTAATCATCCGGCAAATAGGTCTTAAGCGTTCGAAAAAACAGCCTCTCCCCTGTTGTCGCAGATGATCGAATCGTCTCGGGAATCGTAATTGCCATAACAACCGCTCCAAATTTTGAAATTTTCTCCATTATACTACAAATAGGATATTTCACCCATAATATTACAAAATACTTCTAATTATTAAAGAATTAATCGTTTTTTTGACTACTTTCTACCAAAATTAACAAAAGTCTACCAAAAGTATTGTGTTTTACAAACTATTAATTTATTAATAGTAGTATAGGAAAATATGACCAACTGGAACATTGTTTGGACTCATAGAAAGTGAAGTGAATGAATTGTTAAAGGGTATAATAGAAAAATTATTTAAATCAAATCAACCGACTAGTACTCCTCAAAATCAATCGATCAGCCAAGCAGACGTGGAGGCATTAGTTGATGCAAAGCTAAAAGAACATGCGGCTACATTAGAAAACACACTTGCTGAAAAAGGAAACCAAGTTACCAACCAGGATGAAGATTACACATTATCAGCAAAGCAAATCGAATACGCACTTTCATTGATTGAAAAAGTAAAAGGTGAATTTGAACTGGCAATCAATCCAACGGTGTTAACTATTAAAGACTTGAATAGGTTAATAGCATACAATCGGTATAAAAATAAGGGAACGCTTGTTAATCTTGTGAAAAAGGGCGTATTGAGGAAAAAATAATTATTTTACGAGGCAAGAAAAGTTCCCGTTAGTGATTCTGGGGACTTTTCTCTTTCCACTCAAAGTGATAATGCAGCCGATATTCACATACTTCTCTCGTTCAATTGAAGAGATTTCTTCGTCTTCTCTAGCAACCTCGAAATTCAAAAATAAAGAGACAGTCACTTTGGTTCTTTTGGGCCCAGCAATTTCCTGGTTTACTGTCACATCAAACAACAGTGATTCTTCCAATTCCTTCAAGTCATAGCGAATGGCTTTTTACCAACAAGGATGCCATTCACTTCATAAAATTTATCAAGGATTTGATCTAATGTAAGTTGGTTCTCCTCATTCTTGTAAAAGAATAATTCTCCTTTTGTTGATTATTTTTTGAGTGATTTCATTTTTACTAGTATTAAGTTTACTTGTTTTAATTCTTCTGGTACTTATACATATTTGCTAATTTGGTCCCAAATTTTCTGGGAAGCAGGTGAACTAATTTTTATTGAAGTAACATTGAAGGGTCGATTAAAAGACGGGTGTGCCGTTTGCAAGATTGATCTAAATTTACTATATGGAATAGGTCTAATATATTGATAGAATTCCATTAATTTCATATAATATTCGGCATTCAATTCACCGTTATCTGCTTTCATATTGACCTGGCCATCCGCTATACCCCTTGCAATGATTCCTACTTCATTACTATATAGTAATACCTTATCATCCTTATTTATTTCTGTGATCTCACCTTTAGTGGTCCGGTATGCAGCACATTTTTGTTCATTAATCATTTCCTGTTCATAGCGTGAATTAGTACTCTTATTTGTGTTGATAATGAAGAGATTCACAACTTTCCACCTCGACTTTTATTAGTTTCTTTTTAAAAACCTATAATTATACAGGCACTTTACAATTTTTAGATGGCCATTTAAAATTATAAGAATGATATTAATCGAGCCATCTTGGGACCCGACTCAATTAATTAAACATCCCACTTTCATCGTCTGATAAAAAAACAGCATCCACCAGGTAAAAGATTCCATCGTCAGTTAAAAACTCACCATCGACTATGGAGGAATGAATTTCAAAGGAATCTTCGGTTATAATAAAGTCAATTACTATATCAACATATTCCCCATCGAGATCAGCACTCCCTGTAAATCGAATTATGTCAAAAGGACTATCTGATGAAACATATTCCCAGTTAGGATCACCAAAAAAATCATCAAAAGCATCACCGACCGATGTTGTGGGATATTCATAAAAGTATCCATCTTTAACCGTTAAAATATGATCTACATTCGTTGGCAGCAAAAAAGCCGAGCTGAACCCGTATATAAACAGAAATAAGAAGGTAAAAGCAACACCCAGCCAACTCGTCCCACCCTTTCCTTTTAACCACGTACGTTTCTGCTCTTGATTGAACGGCTGCAAGTTTACCTTATCAACCAACCGATTCGTATGTTTTTGATAATAGTAGTTTCCAAATAAACTAAATACGATGGTTAAAGGAAACAACATTATATTTTCAACCGGGTCGTAGAAATAGGATTCCTGTGAATATTGGTACTGAGTTAGATATAAGAATAAATCCAATAAGAAGTAACATATTGCAATAAGAATGACGGGGATATACATTTTTCTGTACCCAAACCAAAATGGTCCGAGGAAAAATGCAGCCCAGTTCCAACTTGTTTTTGACTTTTTCCTTTCCAGTATGCTCCATTTATTACTGTAGAAATCATACTTTTTCCCAACAAATGCTTCCTCTAAATCTGATTCTGACGAAACCTCAACTTCCCTAGGCGCCATTGCCGGCGGATTCGGCGAAATTATTTTTTCTTTTGAAACCGGCTGACCACATCTCGAACAAAAGGCATCTTCACTTTCCAATTGACCTCCGCAGTGCACACAATACATTATTTATCACTACTCTCAAATAAAATAGCTAACTTATGTATTCTATTTATTTATCATCATATCGTTTTAGCAGCTCTAGTACCTTCTCCCTTTCCTCATCAGAGAATAAGTCTTGGTATTTTGGCTTTAATACTAACGCTTCCACCGTAAGGTCCAATCTTCCCATCTCCCAAAGTGTTGTAAATCCATCTGTTGGCTGGCTTCTTAGAATAAAACTATTTGCCACAGTCAGACCATCCTGTGAAGCTACCATTTGCAAGAATCGTGTCGCATTGTATCCGCACTCCTTCTTGGCATTTTGGTAAATGGCAAGCATGTCCTTGTGAAATTCTTTTCTTAAGTCCACTTTAATCCTCCTCGAGTATGACAGTTATATTGAAAAAATTCGACATTGTTCTGAATTCCCCTCTGATTAAGACACATTTAATTGTTAATATTTATTAAATGCATAAAAAAATGGCCGAACATGTGCCTTAAAAGAGCATACAAATAGCACAGTGGATATATTTCAATTAGATTAAAATTTCATCTATCTTTTCTTTGACTTTTCCATATTGCATACTCCTTACGCATGCATGTTCCACAAGGTCTGTAACCAGCCAAAATGGCAGTCTCCTCATCAGCAAAGAAAACTCGATATTCTTCATATCCACCAATTTTCAAAGCACGAATTGCAGCACCACAATCAAAACACCCATAAATTTTGCTTTTGCGATTTCCTCCAAACAAACCTGGAGTTTCACTCATATATGGAATATTATCTGCTCCCAATAATGTATATGTTTTGGGTCGACCATCTGAACTCTTATTGATATTTCCCACCTTATTCATCTCCTTCATATTCTAGTTTCTACCTCAAGTTTAACCATTTATGATTAATTTCAGGTCAATATACTCAGCCTCTGAAATGCGGTATAGGATTAATCCCTGTTGTGATATATATCTAGGATCTTTTAATCTCTTTTAGACCTCTCCCGTAATTTACCT
>JAQSXG010000503.1 GCA_029256785.1 Neobacillus sp. | reverse complement strand
GATTTTGGAGATAGCGGCTAGTTTTTATGGAAATTGGGATCATGGTCTTGCAGATCGCCTTTTTAATTATTTCTCATTAAATCCTTTACAGCATTTTAGTGGTTTATCTAAGGGGATGAAGAGCACGTTTTCAATGATTTTAGGAATAGCGGCACGTTGTCCTTTAACAATTTTTGATGAACCGACGACGGGAATGGATGCAGCAGTGAGGAAGGACTTTTATCGAGCCTTACTTAGGGACTATCTTGCTTATCCCCGGACAATTATTCTATCAAGCCACCATTTGGATGAAATTGAGGATTTGCTCGAGGACATTTTACTGCTGAAGGATGGGAAAGAACTCCTTCATCTACCAGTAGCAGATTTGAAGGAGTGGGCAATTGGCATTCAAGGAAAATCGTCGAGCGTAAATGAATGGATAATAGACAAAGAAGTAGTATATACAAAAAGTTTGGCATTTAATCAGGTATTAGCAGTAATAAAGAATGATCTTACCGAAATGGAAATACAGAAAATAAAGTCAGAAGGTATGGGTGTTACTACAGTTGCTACAAGTGATTTATGTGTCTACCTAACAAGTAAGACAAAAGGGGGAATTGATGATGTCTTTAACTAGAACTAGCCTGTTAGAAGTTACAAAAAGACAGTATGTTTTTAAGCTTAAGTCATATATTCAAGTATTTATGACACTAGTTGTCCTCCAATTGTTAGGGATGCTTTTCTCGTTTAACGGCGTGGGGATGATGGGCTCAAGCAATGGTAGTGTCGAAGTAGAAATCCAATATTATTCAGCTGATATTGTGGTTGTGTTTACTATGTTATGGGCATTTATCACCGCTATTTTGATTACGACGAAAGCCTATCGTAATGACGACTTTGCCTTTGTCACCAATCGATTGAGCAGTAACCTATCCAATATGCTATTTTTGCTAACAGCAAGTATCCTTGGCGGGATATTGTCCATTCTATCTTCGTACTTAATGAAAGTGATAATGTATTTAGTAGGTCAACAACTTGTTAATGCAACCAATGTAACGGGCGTTTCGATTGATTTTCTGCTAGGTATTACTGCGACGGTTTTTTACGTCATTCTAGCTAGT
This sequence comes from Neobacillus sp., assembly GCA_029256785.1. Taxonomy (GTDB): domain Bacteria; phylum Bacillota; class Bacilli; order Bacillales; family Cytobacillaceae; genus Neobacillus. Next base: position 2,827 of record JAQSXG010000503.1, on the reverse strand, counting down.
GCGTTAGGATATTTTGTCGGGACGCTTGTCCAAATAAATCGAATTTTTGTTGTAGTAATCCCCGTTTTATTTTTCGGATCCTTATTTGTTGGTGAAGTAAGTGGAAAGAGGGAAATTATGACCGCTGTCTTTGAATTTATTTTTACTGAGCCCTTACTCCTTGTATTTATCGTTAAAATACTCGTCATGGCAGGTCTTCTTTTTGGCAGTGCATTTGTTTTATCTAATAGAATGGAGGTAAAGCAATGATGTCGATCGTACCATTACTCATTATCATTATTCCCATCATTGCTATTGCAGTTAAAAATATGAAGAGAACAGGAAATAAAAGCGGGAAATTTATATATAGCATGCGCGTTCGGTGGGTTGTTAGCGGATATATAATTCTTCTATTAATCAGTATGGGTGTGGAGGCGATTCTACCGGTTCAAGCTGAGAACGAAGAGAACATAGTGGATTTTAAAGAGCTAGATTTAGAGAGTATTGATTTATACTCTGCAGCAATAGAGGGAAGAATAGCTGAGGAGGATCGATCATATATCCGTAAAGAATGGAACTTGAACTATGAGGGTGATACTCTCACTGTTGCAAGTCAAAACGATGAATATCTCGAAACCCAGATTGTAGTGGAAAGAAAGAAGGACAATGACGGAAAAATAGAGGCTGTTTATTATAGTACACGATCCATGGTTAATAATATGGACTTTACTGAAAGGATAAAACCGCCAGGACTGAAGCTAGCCGATGAAATTCTAATGGTAAGCAATCCAATAAAGGTAAAGTTAAAGTACATCCAGTTTCAAAACGTTTTCCCCATCAAACAATTCTCAGGAGAAGACACATTTTTCGAGGGCCATAATACATCCTACCATGGACAAAGTATCCTTTATTTAAGGATTCCTAATAACCTAGAACTTGTCGACAAATCAGATATTAATTTCGTATTTGTAAATTAGTTAGTAGTGAATGGAAGAGAGGGGTACTTGGCAACGAGTGCCCTTTTTGGTTTGCGAATGGAATATTCAAATCATAATTCCAAATGTATAATAAACAATAAGAACTTGAAGGATTGAATAATCTGGAGGTAGTGCATTTGAGGGCTGTAGATCTGTGTAAGGTACTAATTGTAGACGATGAAATACTGATTAGACAGGGCATTAAACACTATATCAATTGGGAACAGGAGGGTTTTCAAATTGTTGGTGAGGCTTCAAATGGCCAAGAAGCGCTTGACTTAATTGAGGAGACAAATCCTCATATTATTATGACAGATATCGTGATGCCGATCATGGACGGGGAAGAATTAACTAGAATTGTGAAAGAAAGGTATCCTCTTATTGAAGTAATCATTCTTAGTAGTTTTGGAGAATTTGACTATGTCCGCTCCGCCTTCCAAAGGGGGGTAGTTGATTATATACTAAAACCGAAGCTAGATGCACAAGGAATGTTAAAAGTGTTGAAAACTGCAGCAAACAGAATTCCTTCTTTTCAAGGAAAGGACAAGCTTGGGAGCATGGATTTCACTATCGAGCAAATCATCAATAAGTTGATTTCGGGCTATGAGGTACTATATGAACCAGAGTTGTTAGCAACTACCTTTCCATATGACCATTACATTTTACTCGGGGCTGATGTAAAAAACCATCCATTAGGAGAAACGGCAAATTTATCTACGTATCTTAAAGGGAAAATGGAGAAGGTATTCAAAGTACATCAAATCAATCACCATTCTATCCCGTTGAATCAAAATATAAATATTATCGGATGTATGATCAACATAAATAAAAATGATACCGCTAAGGTGATCGAATTTGCCAGTCTCATAGCTGAATCAGAACCTAAATGGGGTTTTGCAGTAAGTGAGGAGTTCGTGGATTTTTCACAACTAGGTACTCATTACAATAGTCTCATAAATCTACTCCAATACCGCTTTTATTTTCCCAATCACCCAATTTTGAGGAATCAGCATTTGCCGGTACAGTCATCCACTTACGAGAAATTCAATCTAGATTGGTTTACAGATGAATTTAAGCGCAAAAACTTTCATTCTGCTTTTCAGTATTTAGATTCCCATGTATTAACACTTTCAACTTGTTATACCACAGACGTTTTCGAATTCAAAGCCTTCCTAGGCAACCTAAATTTTAATATTACCATTCTCTTAGGGAATATGGGATACGATGTAAAGGAGTTGGAAATTGCGAAGTATTCCTACTTTAAGTCCATTGACGAAGCCCATACAGCACCAAAGGCGATTGAACAATTCAATCGTTTTATCGAGGAAGCTAAGAGGTGCATAGTTGCAATGGAAAAACAGCCAGAGGATCTTAATATGAAGAAACTTTTGAAGTATATTAAAGATCATTATGCAGAGCCACTCACACTTTCGGATGTTGCAAAGCAATTCCATTTTAATGCCTCTTACCTTTCAAGTTATTTTACGACTCATAATAAGGAAGGATTCATTGAATATTTAAATAAGGTTCGTATTGAAGAAGCAACTAAATTGCTAATTAATAATATCGCTTCCATCTCTGAAATTAGTAGTATGGTAGGTTATTCGGACCACAGTTATTTCTGTAAGGTATTTAAGAAAATTGAAGGTATGTCTCCAAGCAAATATAAGAGAAAACAAAACATGAGATAAGAGATGGTATTGACATGAGACTCATTCCCAACCGTTTTAAAAATAATAACTTGTTTATAATTATGTTCTCACTTACCTTCATGATGATAGTAATCGTCTCAATAACAATCACTTGGACGACCATTCGCATGTCAGAGGACTTTTTTATTGAAAAGTTTAGTATTACAAATTCTAAAGTAA
>JAQSXG010000502.1 GCA_029256785.1 Neobacillus sp. | reverse complement strand
TTCATTCGGGCAGCATTCTAGTAGAATTATATTTCATCATACATCGGAAATGGCAAAAATTATATTAACTGAAGAAGGAACAATGACATGTAAGCCGCTCGGAGAATACGACAAATGGCAGAGGATATTTAGAGAAAACAATGGGTTTAATGGTGTGGATGAGAAATATCAGTTTATCGATTGGAACAGAGTTGATGAAATTTGGCTACTGGAACCACGTTTGTTTGATCAGAGCCTGAAAAGAAAAGTTGAGAAAATTGATTTGACAAACTGGATTCAGTTATTGCGTGAAGACACTAATGCTTTACGAACCTTTAATGCACTGTTTGACTATCGATATACAGATGACGAATACCGTGTGGCCTATTTTGATAGCTATTTTTCTACAATAAGAATTTTACCACTTGAGTATGACAAATTTTTATTACGAAAGTTAGTACAACAGACAAAAAGATATCGCTGTTGTGTCAAACCTCATCCTGGGGAAGATGTCGGTACCAGGAATTTGCGTTATCTAGGACTGGATGTCGATTTTTGTAGTAATACAGATTTGCCTTGGGAAGTAATTTGTCTACAACGTTTTCTTTGTGCAGGAGACAAGAAATTTGTAGCAGTTTCGCAGGCATCTTCATCAGCTTATAATACATTGTTATTGGCAACACAATTCGGTTTCGACAATTGCTATGTGGTAATATTGCATGAACTAATACGTAAATATTTGTCAGTAGACCTACTGGAAGATAACGTAGCATACACTGAAAGAGCTATTGATATCTACGGGCCAGATAAAATTTTTGTTCCTAAGAATTTTGCAGAACTGGATGCGGTATGGGATAAAATTTTTCCTGGAGAAGTTCAAAATAAAGATTATAATGTTGTAATTCATGAGGACAAGAATTGGTTTGAAGGCCAATATGAGAAAAATTGCAAATTTCTACCTAGTACTTTTGTTTATAGTGGGCTAACGATTGATGCTGGTAACGGTTGGATGTGGGAAACCAGTATATATCAAGCGTGTGATGTTGGAGAGACGGCTTTTGAGATGGAGTTCGAAATAGATACTTCGCCTTATCCGGTTGCCGAAAAGGTAATGTGGAGACCTTTTTTAGGTAGGCAATACGCTCGTATCAAGATTGCGAAAATGCAATATGACTTTGGGGAAAATCGGTTTATAGATATACCTATTAGTGATATATATCAGAATGGAAGACCGGTCAAGAGTGGTTTTATAGAATTTGACAGAGGTGAAGCATTTTTAGAAATTGTGCTTCATACAACATTGAAAGGACTCCGGGTATGTGGCGAAGTTTGGTTTGAAGATTATCACTATAGACTAGTAGATCAAATTAACCAGTTAATGAGGGACAAAACTCAAAAACTCCAAGAATACGATCTGCTTGAAAATGATAAGCAGCGTATAATAAACGAGGCTTACAGCATAACGCAAGAAAGGAACGAGTATCAAGCTGAAAACAAAAAACTGCATTTTTTGTTAAACAGCATAACGCAAGAAAGAGATACGCTTCAAAATGGGAAAAATGACTTAATCCTTGAATTGCAAAACATTTACAACTCTAAGTCATGGCGGTTAACAAAACCCTTACGAATCATCGGAAAAGCACTTAAAAAAGTATTGGGAAAGTGATTAAGTGAACTTGCTCAATCAAAGCGTGTATTTTCGGACAGTTTTTGCATTAAATTCTTTATAGGTGATAAAACGATGAGTTATGTATATTCAACACAAAAAAAAATAAGTTATGCTGCCCCTATAATTAATCCAGACAAAATATGTGGCAAATTTCTCCGTTATCCTTATTCTGCGAGTAGAATGGCCGAAGGCGGGATGAGAATAAATGGTATTTACAAGAGTAGTAGTATCAATAAGCCACTTGTTTCAATAATTACGGTTGTCTTTAATAGAGTAGACAAGTTGGAGCGGGCATTAAAAGCGGTTCTCAATCAGACATATGATAATATAGAGTATATCGTTATTGACGGCGGTAGCACTGATGGTACTTTGGATATTATTAAGAGGTACGAAAACGCCATTGATTACTATGTATCCGAGCCGGATAGCGGGATATACAACGCAATGAATAAGGGCCTGGAACTTGCTACCGGGGAGTTTATTGGAATTTTAAATTCGGACGACTGGTTTGGGCCAGAAGCAGTCGAGCTTTCAATTAATAAGCTCCAAGAGACTAATTCGGATTATTCATCAGCGATATCTACATATATGAATGCTGATGGTGTAGCAGGGTTTGTTTTCACTCCCCGTTACTTTAGTAACGTTGCTTTGTTTTCCCTGCAGCCGTGTGGGCATGGTACAATGTTTATTTCGGCAAAATGTATAAATGCCGTAGGTAATTACGATGAAAACTATCAAATTGTATCAGATTTTAAGTTGCAAATGCAATTAATTCAGCATCAATTTCGCAATTGTGTAATTCCTAAAACTATTCATTACTTTGAAACAGACGGGATTTCGACACGGAGATTAGAACAGACAATAGAAGAACTAATTAAATTACTCCAAGAACTTGACAATCGACTTTCAAAGAGCGAAACGCAGGCTATTATCTATCTAACGTGGGGTATGCCTTTTTCTCTGGATCAGTATAGGGAAATTGAGACATTGATTAAGAGGCCATATTACACAAAAGAACAAAAGGCGTATTTGACTAATGCCTTACTTGAAAAAGGTCTGGTCAAATCAGCATTGCGCTCTCCGTTTTGTCGCGTACTAGAATATATAAAGTTGGCCAATAACGGGGAATATTATCGTTTTTTAAGGAGATGCTTCAGCTTGATTAAGCAATAGTAATAGGCTTCAACAAAATAATTTATATATTAATTGAAGAAGAACTACGTAACCATTATTACTTACAGAATTGCTATAGCAGATGAAGTGAGAGATGAATGAATGAATACTTATCAAGCGTATCCACATATTTTGATAGTTATCTTCGGGGACGAAATCAGCCGCATAATTGAAACAATTCTAAGCGTTTCACAACAGAAGTACCCTAACTGTGAATGCATTGTAGCTGCGAATGTTGACCCCAATACATTTTATCAATATTTAAATCCAATGGAGGTTCCTGTTGTAGTCTTATATCCAGAAACACAAAATTTAAAGACTGCAATACAGAATAGTAATAGTTCTCTAATCGGATTTGTTTATGCAGGGGATAAATATTTGGATGATTCCTTTTGGCATGTTGCCGAGGTGTCAATGCGTCATAGAAATCACGATATTGGCTTGGTTATAGGGAATGGATATATATGTAGTACGGGGGATCAGGTACAGAGATTACACTCTAGGCATGTAACATTTAATACGCAAAAATTGGAGAAGAATGATTATCTTGTTTCTTCTACTGTATTTGTTACTCATTATGCCATGAAGCGACTCGGGAGTTTGGACAATTTGGTTTATGCGGATCGTATTTCCTCTAATCTATGGTGTAGGATTGGTACGATGTGTAAAACAATAGTCACAGATCAGCCGATATCGATAAGTTACATTAACAAGAAAGATAGTTCTGTGACAAGTAATAATTGTGGCAAAATAGCCGATGAAAGTAGTAAGAACGTAATCTATCATATTCCCTTCTTACTCAATGATGAGATATCAAGATATCATAGCTTTAACAGAAACTTGCTACCGAAGATAACGATTGTCACACCTTCTTTTAATCAAAGTCAGTTTCTTGAGAGAACAATTGAGAGTGTTCTCGGTCAGGAATACCCAAACCTGGAATATATCATTATAGATGGTGGGTCAAGTGATGATAGCGTAAATATCATAAAAAAATATGAGCATAAGCTAGCATTCTGGGTTAGTGAAAAGGATAGTGGTCCTGCTGAAGCTATTAATAAAGGTTTTAGAAGGGCTACAGGAGATATCGTCGTATGGCTGAATTCTGATGAC
>JAQSXG010000501.1 GCA_029256785.1 Neobacillus sp. | reverse complement strand
TGCAGATTGCGTACGTAGTTTTGGTCATCAACTGGCAGAGCGCAGTGAGCGTGTTGCAGCGATGATGGAGAGATTAGCAGAAAGAGGATTTACTTTTACTGCCAATCAAGATTCTGTTATTGCTGAATCAACAAAAGTAGAAGCGCAAGCTGCTAAGATATATTTATTACAAGAGGGATTCCATGATTCAGAGTTTCAAGTGTATTTGGAATACACTCGTAAATGGGGAATGTTATAGAAAAATAAAAAAACACTTGCATTTTTCAAATCATTGAGTATAATAATACAAAGAGCAACTTTATATTATTGCTGATTAGTTATTAGACTAAAGGCTGTGGACACATTTCTATTTAGAAGTGTTCCTCAGCCTTTTTATTTTTAAATTATAGGAGGACTAAAAATGAGTAAAAAAATTAAACAAATCGCTATTTATGGAAAAGGTGGAATTGGTAAATCTACCACGACTTCCAATATTAGTGCAGCTTTATCGAAAATGGGTTTAAAGGTTATGCAGTTTGGGTGTGATCCAAAAGCAGATTCCACGAATACACTGCGTGACGGAACTTACATTCCTACCGTACTGGATACCTTGCGTGAAAAATCTCAAGTCAAAGCCGAAGATGTGATATTTCAAGGTTTTAATGGAGTCTATTGTGTAGAAGCTGGCGGTCCAGCTCCAGGAGTAGGGTGTGCAGGTCGAGGTATTATTACTTCCGTTCAATTATTAAAGCAGTTAAAGGTTTATGAAGAACTTGATTTAGATGTAGTCATTTATGATGTTTTAGGCGATGTTGTGTGTGGTGGATTTGCTGTTCCGATACGAGAAGGGATTGCTGAACATGTATTTACTGTATCGTCCTCTGATTTTATGGCCATCTATGCTGCAAATAACCTGTTCAAAGGAATTAAGAAGTATTCTAATTCCGGCGGTGCTCTACTGGGAGGATTAATTGCAAATTCAATTAATGCACCTTATGCAAAAGAAATTGTAGATGATTTTGTAGATAGAACAAAAACACGTGTTGTAGAATATGTTCCTCGCTCTGTAACCGTAACCCAGGCAGAGCTTCAAGGAAAAACTTCAGTGGAAGCCTTCCCAGATTCAGAACAAAGTAAAGTTTACAGTAAGCTGGCACAAAGAGTATCTGAAACTACGGAATCAAAGGTTCCATCACCTCTGGATACTGCGGAATTAAGAGACTGGGCTTCTAAATGGGCGGATCATTTATTAGCAATGGAAACAGGTGAAGTGCGGGGCAGAGCCGCTGCTATTTAATCCATAGATACAATTGAAAATAGTAAACTTGTCAGGAAACTAACAAGCTGGTCAGATAAACTGAAGGCTACAGAAATGATTTATTTCTGTAGCCTTCAGTCTAAGAAAAAGAGAGTTCATTTAAGGATATAAGCTTCTTTACCAAGGAGCTTTTTACGAGAGTAAGATAGATGAAATAGAAAGAAGGAGTATTTATATGAGTTGCGTTTGCCCAGGTACTACAAAAAGCCAAGAGATAATAGAGAAAACAAAAAAACATCCTTGTTATTCCGCAGAAGCGCATCATACATATGCGCGTATGCATTTGCCTGTAGCACCGCAGTGCAATGTACAATGCAACTATTGCAACCGTAAATTTGATTGCGTAAATGAAAGCCGTCCTGGTGTAACGAGTGAGGTTCTAACACCGGATCAGGCGTTAGATAAATTTGAATGGGTTAAGGAGAAAATTGATCAGCTTAGTGTGGTTGGCATTGCCGGTCCAGGGGACGCTTTAGCCGAATGGAAGCTGACAAAGCAAACTTTTGAAAATATAAAAGCTGTCAATTCCGATGTTACATTTTGCTTATCGACGAATGGGTTGTTGCTGCCAGAGTATGCGGAAGAAATTATTCAGCTTGGCGTTCAGCATGTTACGGTGACCGTCAATACGTTAGATCCAGAGATTGGAGCCAAAATTTATAAATTTGTGGTTTATAAAGGAATACGCTATGAAGGTGTTGAGGCAGCAAAGTTGCTTTTGGAAAATCAATTGGCAGGGATTGAATATTTAACAAAACGAGGAGTTTTGGTAAAAATCAATATTGTTATGATCAAAGGTATAAACGATCATCACATCCCTGCAGTAGTAAAAAAGGTTAAAGAACTTGGTGTTTTTGTTACGAATATTATGCCTTTGATTCCTGCACCTGGCAGTGCATTTGAGCATTTTTCTCAAACGAGCATGAAAGAAATAAATGAACTTAGAAATGTTTGTCAGCTAGATATTCAGCAAATGCGTCACTGCCAGCAATGCAGAGCTGATGCGATAGGGTTATTAAACGAAGACCGGTCCCAGGAATTTCGTATGTGCAACCGTCAGACTGCAGAGGTGAAAACAGCACAGAATCTTAAGAAAAAGCAATACAAAATTGCTGTAACGTCTAAGTATGGTAAGTTAGTTGATCAGCATTTTGGTCATGCCTCAAAATTTATTATCTATCAAGGAGATGGTCAAGATTTTAAAATAGTGGAAAATCGCTCTGTGGAAAAATTTTGTTCCGGCATGGAAGAATGCGACAGTGGTGAAATACAAAGAGATAACATTATTAATGCCCTGCAGGATTGTGATGCAGTTTTAACGATGCGAATTGGTCATCATGCTAAGGAACGGTTAAATAAGAAGGAAATTTATAGCGTGGAATATTGTGACACTGTAAGTAATGGACTGCAGTATGCAGTGAGTCAGTTGGCTGATCGATAAAATATAAATGAAGGAGAAGGAGGGACGAAATAAATGAAGGATAGTTTTAAAGATTTTACTACGAGACTTGTTGATTTCTCCGGTATTATTACTTTTTTTCTGCTATGGGAAATTCTACCTCGTATCGGAGTAGTAGATGGGCAGTTTATTCCACCCATATCAGAAGTACTGGTAGCTTTGTGGATACTAGCCTCTGATGGTTCTTTGTTTATTCATATTGCTGCCAGTTTACAGCGAACAGTTATTGGCTTGGTTCTTGCTATTGTTGTTGCCGTTCCTATGGGATTTATATTAGGAGGGGTATTTCCAGCGCTATCAAGGCAACTCAGACCATTGTTTCGCCTATTTGGACAAATTAACGGTTTCTCTTTATTTCCTGTTTTTATGTTGTTCTTTGGAATTGGAGAAAGTGCGAAAGTGAGTATTATTTTTTGGTCTACTCTTTGGCCGGTACTTTTTACTACGATCTCCGGCGTTCAGCAAGTGGATCCCTTATATATAAAAAGTGCACGTTCTATCGGTGCGAATAAATTCATCATCTTCCGTAAGGTTCTCCTGCCGGGAGCAGCGCCTGTTATTTTCACTGGTGTGCGTACTGGGGCAACCATTGCCTTCCTTTTACTTATGGCGGCTGAAGTGATTGGAGCCAGTGCTGGTTTGGGCTGGCTAATTCACAATTCGGCAATGAATAATATTATTCCCAGGTTATTTGCTGGCGTCATCACGATTGCAGTACTGGGGGTATTTATCACCTATTTAATTGATTATGTGGAAAATAGTATTGTGGATTGGAAGCAGCATGCAGGAAAAGAAAATTAAGTTTTTCATGGAGAATTGCTAGCGATTTAAATTAGAAAGGAGAAGGAGTATGGAGATTGTGTTAGATAAAGTTACAGCAAGTGGTAATGAAAAGAAACTAAATATATTTCGCAAAGTTCTAAATAGGGTTTTAAATATTTTACATAATGGGATATCCATTATTATCTTTCTGGTGCTTTGGGAGATTGCTCCTCGTGCCAGTTGGGTTCCAGAAACATTCATTACGCCCCCCAGCCTTGTATTAAGTACGCTTTGGGATTTACTGATAACCGGAGTTCTGACCAAACATATTGAAACGAGTATGTTTAGGGCTGTTGTTGGCTTTATACTTGCTGCTATTGTTGGTGTTCCATTAGGATTTTTCTTAGGAGGCGGATTTAAATTAT
>JAQSXG010000500.1 GCA_029256785.1 Neobacillus sp. | reverse complement strand
TTATCATCTCAACAACGATTCAGATGTATATCGCATCAGTTTTTCTTTATCCGGGTTATATTATTAAAGGGTGATAGCGCTCAAAATGAACGCTCACCCTGACAAGGACTTGATTAAGAATATAAATGTAATGACTACGATATTATCGAATTACTAAAATTATTTTATCGTGTCGATTAACTCGTCAGCGGAGTATCGCTTCAATTTTCCTTCCTTAGTTAAAGACTCAGCAACTTTTTCCACATCTTGTCCCTCAAGACCTTCCAGATGCTCTATAAATACGGAAAGCCTTTCATATTCAGAAATAGAAAATAATACTGCATCCGGTTGATTGTTTTTCATAATAATTATCTTACCTAAACTTTCAGCCTTTTCTCTGCAAGATTTGTAATTTTTTATCATATCAGAGTTCGAAACGATTGATTGTGTTAAAATATTCATGTGAATTATTCCTAACCTTTTTCTTTAATATAAGTATAGTCTATATCAATTCCCATAATTAGTCAATAAATATTTTTAATAATTATTATAATTATATTTAAAATAATTATAATAATCCACTTGAAACTCCGGACGGTTTGCTGATTCTCCTTGATCTCGATGATCCGTTTAAAATATTAAGAAGAATTTTTAAGAACAAAATCATCATCACGATCGCTCACCTACTGACCAGTCTTTTAAATATCTATAGGGGCTCAAAGGAAATTACATTGTTTCCTTTGAGCCCCTATAGATCGTTAATTGCAGCAATAATTTTTCCTGCTCCAACATTCCATCCGGCAATACTCTTCATACGATGAGTTGTCATCACTCGGAATTATCGTTAAAATAAACAGTGAAATCATTAAAATAATAACCATGTCATAGACCTCCTGTTTTTCGGTATTATTTATCCGACTGATTTACTTCTGCGCTCCATTAATACAACATCATGCCATGTTCCATTACCCATTTTACCCAGCCTTTCTCTTACACCGAGCTCCCGAAAGCCACACTTTTTATGCAAATGGATGCTAACAGTGTTTTCTTTTATAATTCCGGATTGCAAAGTCCAGTAGCCATTTTCCTCTGAAAGGCTGACCAAGGCTTCCAGTAATGCTGTACCTACCCCTTGCCCTCTTTGAGATTCATCAATATAGATGCTCACTTCTGCTACTCCGGCATAAACGCACCTGCTGGAAATTGGGCTTAACGCCGTCCACCCAAATATTTTATCGTTTAACCGAGCCACTAATCTGCATGATTCGCTATGGCTGCTGTTCCAATCTTCCCAAGTTGGAACTTCCCCCTGAAAGGTTGCTTTTTCCGTTTTGATACCGGATAGGTAAATGTCCGCAACCTGTGCCCAATCAGATGCCTTCATTTCTTCAATTGTGAAATCCATTTTTCTACCTCCTGTTATTTTTTGGCTTTCACATATGCGCCTGCAAAGGCACCATCAAATATATTTTCATTTAGCTGATGGTATGTGTCGCCCAACTTTTTTGATTCAGCTATACTTTTCATAACCTCTTTTGTATAGACATTCACGGGAGTAATTTCTATCTCCGTAAAGCCTGAATTTTTTAGGAGCCTTCCGTATTCATCAATGCTTAAAGCACCCGAAATGCAGCCCACCCACATTTGGATATTCTCCCTGATATCATCCGGAACTTTTTTCAGTTCAACAATATCCGCTATTGCAAGCCTGCCTCCTTTTTTGAGTATCCGGTAAGCTTCTTTCAGAACATCTTCTTTGCTTTCACTCAGATTAATGACACAATTGGATGTGACGACGTCAACTGTTTCATTTTCAAGTGGGATATCTTCGATATAGCCTTTGATGAATTCTACGTTTTTCACGCCGCTTTTTTCTTTATTGTGGTTCGCCAGTTTTAGCATTTCATCCGTCATATCCAGTCCATAGACTTTTCCGGTTTCACCCACATATTTTGAGGATATTAATACATCAATCCCGCCGCCGCTGCCTAAGTCCAGAACAGTTTCACCTTTTTGCAGGTTTGCAAGAACGATTGGATTGGCACATCCCAAGGATGCACTGATTGCTTCCTCCGGTAAGCCTTCAATAAAATCCTTCGAGTAAAGAATGGAACCATGGTCAGAGCTGCCGCAGCACGATGCTCCACATCCGCAGGAACCTTTTGCATTTTCAGTAACTTTCTTCGCTATTTCTCCATAGTAAGTTTTGATCTCTTCTTCTATGCTTTTTGCCACAAAGAATCACCTCTTGTAAAAATTTTGTCCTTTTAGCAGCATTTGTTTTCTTTCACTGCATCTGTAAGCAGTTGTAAACTTTCCAGTACCTGCTCCCTTTTATCCTCGGAGATGGAACTGAAAATGCTTTTATAATACGTTTCCATACTTTCTTCGGTGTTTTCAAATACATTCTTGCCGCTGTCCGTCAACTGAATTGTTATATATCTTCGGTCTTCAGCATCCAAATCTCTAACTGCTAATCCGGCTTCCACAAGGTTATTTATCGTCCTGCTCATTGTGCTTTTATCCAAACCTAATAAATCTGCCAAATCAATTAATGCAATTCTCTTTGCCCTTCCAATCTCAACAATTGCATGGCACTGCGCAATTGTTACGCCGCAGCATGAAGCATCGCTTTTTTCCAAGATTCCTAAATTTCTTACAAGTACACGAATTAATTCACGTAAATTCTGACTTCCTTGATTAATCATCTTATCACCTCAAATACATTATATCATACAACAGTTGTATTATGCAACTATATTTTACATTTTTATATATTGAAGATAATATAGTATTGTATAGGAATGAAGTTCTTACAATTGCGCATTAGATCAGCACTAAGTAAAAGCTGCAGGCGCCGTTAGGAACACAGGGCTATGCCCGCATATGAAGAACCCCCCGGCAAAGCCGGGGGGTTCTTCTGCTTTAATCGGAAACGTTGATCCTTTTTTGAATTTCTTTCGCCTTGTGTTTCATTGCAAAGTAATCACTTATTCTTCCCTGATTGGAAGTCACAATCATAATTACTAAAATCACAAGTCCTGCGGCAACGTTTTGCAGGGAGGATTTGAGACCCAGAGCCAGCAATCCGGCAGACATCATCGTCATAATGAAATTTCCGATGAGAATGCCAACCATGATATTGCAGTAGCGAATAAGAGCCAGTCCTACGTAAAAGCCAAGCATACAGTTGAACAGGATGTTTGCACTTGAAAAATACTGTTCTGAGGCAATCTGTCCGGAGATTGAAACATTGATTAAGGAAGCTACCCCAACAAATACCCCCGACATCACAAACATCAGAAATGCATTTTTCTTGGGTTTAATACCAATATTTTTAGCAATTTGCTGTCCGCTTGCGATTGCTCTTACATTGTACCCAAATCCGGTATGAGTATAGATGAAATAGAAAATCACGAGCATGACTCCGAAGATGATGAAGCAGGTTGGTATATCGCCGAACACTGTGTATTGTGTGGGGAGTGCCGTACACCAACCGATGTTTAGTAAATTCGTCAGCATTTCGTAAATCATGCATACGCCCAGTGTTGTTACCATAGCCGGAACCTTCATCGCAAGATAGGCAATGCCTGTGATGCTGTTCATTACAATTGCGGTTCCAATCACAATCAGGATAAAGACAGGGAGACTGATTGAATTATTGATTGCTAAATATGTCCCCATGATGGATGACATGGTCATGATCGCGCCAACGCTCAAGTCGAATCGATTGCAGAGAAGGTTAGGCGCCATTGCCAATGAAACCAATGTTGCCGCAATTGTCTGTTGAGAGATTGCAATCATTGAATTTGTGCTTCCGAACTTGCCGTTGGAGAGGATTGCAAAAAACAAATATACAAACAGCGGTACACAAAGCACTTTTATTGCGTTTCCTATTGCGGTTTTACTTTTACTATGCATTTAGAATCACTTCCCAGGAATTATTTAAACCATTGAGCATGCCT
>JAQSXG010000499.1 GCA_029256785.1 Neobacillus sp. | reverse complement strand
CGGTGACCGGGTAGGAGTCGGATGTATGGTTGATTCTTGCGGCGAATGTGAGAACTGCCGCAATGGAGAAGAGCAATACTGTCTCAATGGAAATACACCTACCTACGCTGGTGTTGACAAATACGGTGAACCGACTCAAGGCGGCTATTCGACCCACATTGTCGTAACTGAGAACTTTGTAGTCAGAATTCCTGATAATATCGGGCTTGATGTGGCTGCACCATTACTCTGTGCCGGCATTACAACGTATTCGCCGCTGAACCATTGGCAAGCGGGCCCGGGTAAGAAAGTAGCGGTTATCGGACTGGGCGGTCTTGGCCATATGGCTGTAAATATTGCGCATGCCAAGGGTGCAGAGGTCACCGTTCTTTCACAGACGTTGAGGAAAAAGGACGATGGCCTGAAGTTCGGCGCAGACCACTACTATGCTACGAGCGACCCGGATACATTCAAAAAACTTGCTGGCTCCTTTGACTTAATTATTAATACAGTAAGTGCAAAGCTTGACATGGATGCTTATTTCTCACTGCTCACTCTGGATGGTACTCTGGTAAATGTTGGTGCGCCTGCAGAGCCTTTGTCGGTAAACGTGTTTTCACTGATCGGTCAGCGCCGTTCATTTGCAGGTTCTGCAATCGGAGGTATCCGTGAGACCCAGGAGATGCTGAATTTCTGCGCAGAACATGACATTGCTCCTCAGATTGAGGTCATTTCAGCTGACCCCGAACAAATTGACAAAGCGTACAAACGCGTATTAGCTTCAGATGTAAGATATCGATTCGTCATTGACATCAGCACAATGTGAGTTGTGTAATGATAAATTAATCGCAATTTCTACGTGTCCCAAAAACTAGTTTTTGGGACACCCTTTTATAAAGGTCTGCTTTCGTAGGTTTGGTAATAAAGATGTTCGATCTTATAGGAGGTATAGGATGAAAAAAATTCTATCTCTGACCCTTGCTTTGATAATAGTTATGCTTACTGCTTGTTCTAGCAACACCGTAAGCGACAATGCCCAGAAGCAACAATCTTCTGGGCAAAATGAAAACAATTCAGCGGTGTCACATAATAATTCGGGCAGTGATGGATCTACAGTTACTAAGGAAGGTGCAAATGCTGTGGAAAAAGCCAAAATCCGATTAACTTTTAATAATCAAGAGATCGTTATGAATATGTATGATAATCCAACAAGCAGGGATTTATTAAAGCTACTTCCATTGACATTGAAATTCGAAGATTATTCAGGAGCCGAAAAAATCGGTCACTTGCCAAAAGCATTGACCACACACGGATCTCCTTCCGGGAGCGATCCATCCGTTGGAGATGTGGCTTTTTATGCTCCATGGAGAAATTTGGCTCTCTATTATAACGATGTGGGCTATTATGATGGAATTATCCGATTGGGTCATACCAATCCCAGTGAAATGAAAAAGCTTAAGAATATCAAGGGTGATTTTAACGTTAGGATCGAACGGGTAGATTAAATGTGATTTTGGACATTCCTGCTAAAGAAGCAGCTCCCCAAAATATATTGACGGCACAAAAGGAAGTGTGCTGTTTTTATTTGTTTGCCCTCGATATTGGTCTTTTGAAACCCACTATTATTATTTGTTTGGCTAATAATTGATATGAACGCTTAGAAAAGATACAGTGATCATACACATAATCGTTATATCTAAGTTAATGAAAACAAATAAATAACAAATTTTGATGGGGGTAAATATGTACTATACGATTAGTGAAGTGTCTAAAAAGGTTCATATATCTCCGCATACACTTCGTTTTTATGAAAAGGAAGGTCTATTACCATTTGTTGAACGCAGCGCAGGTGGTGTCCGTATGTTTAAAGATGCTGACTTTGAATCGCTTTTCATTATTGAATGTTTAAAGAAAACAGGAATGTCAATCAAAGACATAAGGACGTTTATTGACTGGTGTTCGGAGGGCGATAAGACAATTGACCAACGGCTCAACATGTTCAAAGAACAGCAGAAAAGAGTTACAGAGCAAATTGCGGAGCTTCAGGAAACTCTAAATGCGATTAAATTTAAGTGTTGGTACTATGAAACTGCACAGGCTGCCGGAACCTGCGCTGTACATGATTCTTTAAAGCCGGAAGATATTCCAGAAGACATTCGGAAATTGAAGGAAACCGTTGAAAAAAAGTATTGCTTTACATAATTTGAGCTTGATGAACTGCCCCTTGAAGTTGGACAACAAAAATTCAACTTCAGGGGTTTTCTATTACCAAGTATTCAAGTGATTTCAAGATGAAGGTGATTAATGAGTCCATCAAATCGGTATCCATTTAGCCATGTCCTCAATGCCCATCCTAGATTCCTCCAACGCTGGTGCGGAAATCCATGCAATACATCATCACCTAGCCGCAATTTAATACTAATAGAACAGTTCTAATCATATGCTTTTAAAAGAATAAATAAAAAGGACGGTAAAGTTCGTTGATAAAAGTTAATGTTCGTTTGCGGCCTATTGTTAGTAAGATAAATTTACCCACTGTTTTAAAAACTACGATACTTCCGGGTGACTCAATCGAAAGTTTATTTATTGCAACCCAGGTAGGAGAGATCTTTTGTGTAAGAAATGGAGTTATAGATATTTTTTTAGATATTCGCTCGCAAATCTTAAAACTAGGTACTTCTAGTGGTGGCTATGATGAACGGGGATTGCTAGGGTTAGCCTTTCATCCCGAATTTTATTATAACGGTCTATTCTATCTTCATTATTCATTAGCTGGAACACAAGGTCCAGGTGCTCTGACTAAACCTTTTATGCCTAACCCGTGATTCCAGCACCTTAAACCTAAAATGGATAACTAGAGACATTCACTATGATCATATTGATACAGTTGAAGAATGGAGCTTACAATCAAATGGTCAACCTCTAAAACGACGAACATTACTGAATTTAAGAAGACCCTTTTTAAATCATAATGGGGTCAACAGCTTAAACTTTTCACCTGAAACAGGAAAACTCGTTTTAACAACCGGAGATGGTGGATCAGGTTATGATCCATTTAATTTAAGCCAGAATGATATGGAAATCGCCGGTAAAATCATTGAAATTGATGTAGATAAGACTACATTTATCGATAATCCACCTGTTGTTACACGATTTAATGAACTTCCCGTACCTATTCAAGAAACGCTTACGGTAATAGCCAAAGGGGTTCGCAATATACCAGGCATTGCATTTCAAAGGGGTTATAAACAGTATATAAAATACGTGGGAAATGTCGGACAGGATCTGGCAGAGTCTATTTTTTCATTCGTTCATTATAAACCCATACCAGTTACTCAGCTTACTCGAGCCTTTTCAATGAATTCTGAACCGGACCAAGAAGGATTTATTAACTTTGGCTGGCGAGGGTGGGAAGGCGCTTTTCCTACTTCGATAATAAGGGATTGCTCTGCAAATTCGACTTTGGATGAGAAAACAATTGCTTATTACGATGAAGCAGTAAAAACATCAGTGCATCGTCTTCAGCCCCTAACGAGTTATTTTCATGAAGATCCCCGCCCCGATAAATTTGGCGCAACTGCACTTACAGGAGTCCAGCCATATATGGGGAATGAAATCCCCGATTTAACAGGAAGCCTTGTGTTCACCGATCTCGCTCGGAATGAAGAATCACAACCGCCCGTTAGGGGGATTTTAGCCTATACTAGGGTAAGCCCAGATTGTAAACTCAGTGATTTT
Organism: Neobacillus sp.; assembly: GCA_029256785.1. Taxonomy (GTDB): domain Bacteria; phylum Bacillota; class Bacilli; order Bacillales; family Cytobacillaceae; genus Neobacillus. The sequence continues at coordinate 235 of JAQSXG010000499.1, read as the reverse complement.
AGCGTTATTGAAACCAATTATAATTTTGGGTCTCAATCCGCTTATTATGTTAGTTTAGGAACAAATCAGGAACAAAGCAAACTCTATTTAGGGGTCTATGGCTCTATGAAAGTGGCCGATTTTAACCAAGGTACTGTTTTTGAAATTGTTCCGTGATGCATCACTATAAGATTCGACTAAAAACAATCAATTTCCGCATTGAGGCAGTAAACATACTAAGCATTTCTGAAATTTA
>JAQSXG010000498.1 GCA_029256785.1 Neobacillus sp. | reverse complement strand
TAAATTTCATTTATTTCAATCTCCGAGGCAATTTTGAACTCCAATTTTATTCCTTCCTTTCGTAGAAACAATACTGTATCTTCAGTACATGTATTTTGTATTTAACTAATCATTCACTGTTTTACTAGCAGATCTCAAATAGTATAGATACCCTTTTATCATAAAATAGCTTATCTCTTCGGGGAGTAATTCCTTAATGGGCTTTAGGCGATCCCGCCCTACTTCTTCCACTGCCTTTTCTAATAATAAGATGTATTCACTAGGAATTAACCTAGAAAAATCAACATCCATTCCTTGCTGTGCACATTGCAATAAATGATTTTCAACGGTACTAATGGCAAGTTCTCGTTTTTCAGCAATTTCATTTATTGATAGGTTCTGTTTATGGAACTCTAATGTTTCTAAGTGTGAATCCCCAATTGCTCTCTTAGGAGCAGGCTTTTTTGGAGCTGCTGCCTGTCCTAGTTCTGGTTGTCGTTCAGGGTTAGCTTCGCAATACATACGGATTGCCTGTATAAACTCAAGACCATATTTCTGCAGCTTATGTTCACCAACTCCACTTACTTGTAGAAGTTCCTCATTTGTTTTTGGAAGTCTCGTACTCATATCTTTAAGTGTGGCATCGGAAAAGATTACAAAAGGTGGTACCTTTGCCATCTCAGCAATCGTTCTTCTTACCTCACGCAGTGTTTCAAATAATGGGTCATCCTTGGTAATTTCTCTAACTTTGATAGTTTCTCTGCGAAAAACCTGTTCCTTCCCTAAGAGGATGTCTTTTCCCTTTGTCGAAACATACAGGGTTGGAAATTGCCCTTGTTCAATTGCGATTAACCCCTGTGAAATCAGAAATTCAATAAATTCACTAACTTCTTTTACCCCTTTATTTTTCATAATGCCATAGGTAGGGAGCTTGTCAAAGTTCATCTCAGTTACCTTTTTATTTTTCGAACCAGTTAATACCTGAGCGGTTATGGTTTTGCCAAAGCGTTGACCCATCCGTATCACACACGACATTGCCATTTGGGCTTCCTTCGTTACGTCATTACTTGTTCGTGAGTCAAGACAATTTCCACAGCGACCACACGGCTCTGTTTCAGTCTCACCAAAGTATTGTAAAATAAATTCCTGGAGACAATTTTCGGTATGGCAATAGTCAACCATTTGCTGCAGCTTTTCTAGTTCTTGAGTCATCCGGGTTCTATCACTTGATTGATCAATCAAAAATCGTTGTATCTGAACATCCTGTGATGCATGAAGAAGTATACACTCACTGTCGAGTCCGTCACGACCCGCACGTCCTGCTTCCTGATAATAGCTTTCCATATTTTTCGGAAGTTGAAAATGAAGGACATAACGAATATTTGACTTATCTATCCCCATTCCGAATGCTGATGTTGCAACCATAACGGATGCCTCATCATTTAAGAACCGATCCTGCTCGGAGATTCGTTCATGATCCCCCATACCCGCATGGTACCGGGCAACATTGATATTTTCCTTCTTGAGCCTTTCATACAGCTGGTCGACATTTTTCCTCGTAGCTGCGTAAATTATGCCTGCTTCCTTCTGATTCTTTTTCAAATAGTCAAGGAAAAATCGAAGTCTGTCTTGTCCTTTAACGACAGAGAAAGATAAATTTTCTCGTTCGAAGCCAGTAAGGATAGAATTTTCCTCATTTATTTCGAGTGAATCACATATGTCCTCACGTACCCGAGGTGTCGCTGTTGCAGTAAGGGCTAGTACGGTCGGATTTTGTGGTAGGTTATGTACCATTTGTTGTATATGACGATAGCTTGGACGGAAATCATGTCCCCATTGGGAAATACAATGGGCTTCATCCACTGCTACCAAAGGGATCTCCATTTGTCTCAGGTCTTCAATAAATTCTCGTGACTCTAATCTTTCCGGTGCAATATAAAGGAGCTTATACTTCCCTTGTTTCGCTTCTCGGATACGTTCATTTGCTTCATTAAAACTAAGTGAGCTGTTGATATAGGTTGCTGCCACTCCCACTTGCACGAGCGCATCAACCTGATCCTTCATTAAGGAAATAAGTGGTGAGATTACGATGGTTGTGCCTGGAAGGACTAATGCAGGGATCTGATAACAAATTGATTTACCACCGCCAGTGGGCATAACGCAGATGGTATTGTTGCCGGACAAAACGGAATTGATTGCTTGCTCTTGTCCGTTGCGGAAAGAGGAATATCCAAAATATGATTCTAATAAATGGCGAGCTTTTTCAATCAAAATTGTCTCTCCTTTCTACTATCTAAATTACTCTATAATTATAACCTAGTTTTTTATTAATTTACCTAGGCTTTTAAAAAAAGGACCATCGATTTATCTCGACAGTCCTTACATTAATATAGAAAAAAACTTATCCCTGCGAAAGAATTTCTTCTAATTCCTTTCTTAGGACGAACTTTTGAATCTTTCCACTCGCATTTCGAGGTAGTGCATCACAGAATACGTATTTACGCGGGCGCTTGAAGTTTGCTAGATTATCACTATTCTTGCAATAATCCTCCAGCTCTTGCTCAGTGAGATTTGGATCTTTTTTCACGACAAAGGCCGTGACTGTTTCTCCCCAACGATCATCTGGCTGGCCGACTACGGCAACATCGAGAACACCTTCATGTGCATGCAAAACGTCTTCCACTTCACGTGGATAAATATTTTCCCCACCACTAATAATCATATCATCCACACGGTCATTGACAAACAAGTAGCCTTCTTCATCTAAGTAGCCAATGTCACCTGAGTGGTACCATCCTTTATACATTGCATTTGAGGTTGCCTCTTCCCGACCGAAATAACCAAGCATCATACATGGGCCCTTAACAATAATTTCCCCAGTTTCTCCAGCTGGTACGACATCATCAGGGTCTGAGGGTCCATCCTCCCTTGTACGAACAATTCGGATATCATGACATAAAGCGGCTTGGCCTGCTGACCCAGCCTTTCTTAATTGATCATTTTCTGACAAAAAGGTAATTGCTGGACCCATTTCTGTCATACCATAAGCTTGGATTAATGAAATACCTAATCGATCATGAACAGCATGAACAAGTGATGGTGCCATTGGGGCAGCTCCATATAAACCAAGTTTGAGGCTTTCGATAGTATATTGACTTAAATCCTCTTGAAGAATCATATTCCACATGGTTGGTGCAGCAAAAAATTTAGTGATTTTTTCCTGTTCAATTAATTGCAGGATGACCTTGGGATTAAATTGGTGGAGGATGACATTGCTTGCACCCACATGTATTCTAGGTAGGAAAGCACAGTGTAGTTCAGCACAATGGAACATTGGTGCTGTTACAAGTCCTACATCCTCTGCTTCAAGTTTGCCAGCAGCAATACAGAGCAGACTCTGATCCACCATATTTCGATGACTATGCATAACTCCCTTTGGTCTACCAGTTGTTCCACTTGTATAGATAAAGGCGTAAATATCATTTTCACTTACTTCAACCGTTACATTTTCAGATGAAGCAGCAGAAAGTCTTTCTTGATAACTAGCTGCATAGGCTGGTGCATCCTCATCGATAAACCAGAAAGACGTATTCTCAAATCGTTTTTCAATCGTAGCAATAACAGGCTCCAAGGCTTTTTCAAAAAGAACAACCTTTGGCGTGGCATCTGCAATAATATACGCTACCTCTTCAGGCATTAACCGGAAGTTTATTGGGTTGAAGATGGCACCAATTCTTGCACAAGCAAAAAATGCAGTTCCTAATTCTTCTGTATTAAAGGTGAAAGTAGAAACACGGTCACCTTTTTTTACCCCTTCCTGCATCAATGCGTTTGCCAAGCGATTAACCTGCTCATTCCATTCCTTGTAGGTAAAACGGATATTTTTCCTCACATCATAGATAGCAGGCTTATTCGGAAACTTTTTTACCGTTAAATCAAATATTTTTCCAATGGTTGTTGTCATCCTATTACCTCCAATAT
>JAQSXG010000497.1 GCA_029256785.1 Neobacillus sp. | reverse complement strand
CTTACCTAATTTCTTCATTTCCTCTGTAAAAGAATAGAACGTAATGAGATTTTGTTCGACTCTCTTAGGTGCTACATACGTACCTTTTCCGTGCACCTTATAGATAAAACCATCTCGTTCCAGTTCATTTATGGCTTGACGAACGGTTGTCCGCGACACATCATAGAAATCACAAATTTCACGTTCCGATGGCAGTTGCCCATTTTCTCCAAGTTCATTTTCCATTTTATCAATCAAGATATCCATTAACTGGAGATAAAGTGGAATCCGACTATTTTTATCAATTCGTTTCATTCTTGGTCTCCCTTTAGCTCAGCTGGTAGTGTGGTCACTACCAGTTTACCTCCTTTCAGAACTCTTGTAAAGGGACCTAGCTAAACATTTATCTTAGTTAACAACACCACCATTGACTAGCCTAAGTGTCCGTGTGAGGTGGACAGTGTACATGAATGGTGCCTGTCACCAAAAAATATCACCAAAACAAAAAGACGATTCGAGGGAGGGTCGAATCGTCTTTGGGAACAGTTGCTAGTTAGGCAGCTGCATTATTTTTGTTCGTGTATTTCTTAGCTGTTTTGCGGATGAATGGAACCACCCAGCGGTCTAAGCCGATTCTTCCTGCATTGTAGCCTGCAGTTAAGATGATGAATCCTAAGAAGATATTGTTGGGTTATGAGATACTGTTCCAGCTAAGAAGAAGCTGAAGTTCATCACAAGTACGAAGAACATTGCTGCTGTTGTTAAGCAACCTAGAAGTAAACCTAAACCGATTAATGTTTCGCCCTAAGGGACAAGGAAGTTGAACAATTCAATGTTTGGTAATGCCACGCCTTCTAGGAAGTTTACGTACCAGCCGTAAACCATGTTACCATCTGGACCTTTAACGGGATTTGCTACTGCGTTTGCTAGGTAGCCTGAAGCATCGAAGCCTCCTGTGATTTTACCAAAACCAGCTGTGAACCAAGCGTATCCAAGGTATAAACGAATAATAGTTAAAATAGCAGCAGAGATTTTATTTTCTCTTAAAAGGTTAATAAACATAAGTCATTCCGCCTTTCAAAATTAAGTTGTTCTCTATATTTACACTATATTAGATTTCCAACGTTAATAAAAACGCATTATGAAAACCAGCGGAATGTCTTTAAGGAGCCCTCTTAAAGGAAAACACATCATGAAAACCTAAATTATCCCCAGTATAGTAGTTTAATAATTTCAGATTCATCTATGAGCCTCCCATCCACCTATTCCTATCCACAAAAAACAGAAAATCGTATTATAGAAAAAAGTAGGTATCGGGGACAATCACCCAACACCTACTTTTTGCGTATGGCTTATTTTAAATTTACTTTTATTGGCTCCATTTTTATTGGACTATTCGCACTGAGTGTACCAAATGGTACGGTTATGGAATAATCGCTCACATCAATTTTTTCCGCTATCGTAAAAGTCGATTGATAATGGAAAGGTCCATTTCCTAACACTTTCACGCTAGTACTCCGCACCCTATCCTCCAGCATGTCTCCCATATTCAATTTCCCTTGATTATCCCGCTGGATGTCTTCCGTATTAATCAGCATAATAAACTCCGCAAAATTATCGATGATATCCTCTCGAATAACATCCGTATCAACATTTTGGATATCGTAATCAAGGATCAGTTTGTTTCCTTTTTGTTTTACACTGTTTACCTTTATTGAATAATCAAACCGGTCGCTTTCCACAATGATTGGTGTAGACTGTCCCAAAGTTGCTACCGTATCTTCTTCATACCTAATAATTTCAGGCTGGAGGGTAAGGAACTTTGCCTTTTCATTTATCTTACTGCTAAAAAGTTCCCGTATTTCTTTTTCAACCAATCCGACGTTCTCCTTAGTCGATAGAACCTCCGGATGGTTCTTAGTTAACCGATTTCCTTCATTATCAAAAACTGTGATCCGAATATCGTCTTCCGCGCCTTCTAACGGAAAGGTTGTTTGATAATTTATGAGTGTCGTCGCTTTACCTTTTACCACTGACTCCATCGTGAGTGAATAGTCATCTTGTTCCCCGTTAGCATCCGAATAAATTGTTTCCGAGGCGATTTGCTCAACCGGAACATCAAATTTCCAAACCCCTTTGGTGCCTGTCACCGAGGTGAAAGTTAATGGGAGGGTATAGTCCTTTGGTAACTTGGTGGATGGGTGATAAAACTCCATCGCAGCGGCATATCCATCTTCTGTTTCCGTTAGTTGTGTCATTGAAGCAGCCCACTGATTTTTTTCCTTACCATCAAACAAATGGAAGTTGTATCCCGTTTCAGGTCCCTTATCCCCAATCGTAGCCAATGAAACCCTTTCACCTTTTGCTGTAAAAGTAATACCGATCACATTGCCGTCGTAGTATGCACTAGTTAACGTAATGTTAACACCATTACTTGTTGCCTGCTGATTCAATTGCGTTATCAAATCACTTTCTAATAGTTCATAGCCAATTTGTAAACCGAATTTTTCATAAATCCCACCAACTAACGGCACCGCAGCTAGTACATTTGAAACTGGCGCAAAAATTAATCCTGAAGCTAAAAAGGCAGAAGCTGCAACGGTTGAAACCAATCCAACCCTTTTAAAAGTAATTCTTCTCTTTGGTTTTTTCGACTTTCTCCCCATTGCTATTCCACCTTTAATTGCAGCAAATACTTCCTCCCTCGGGAAGTCTATTTCACTTATTTCATTATGTAATTGCTCTTTTTTCAAAATGACTCACTCCTTCCAAAAAATTCTTCAGTTCCATTTTTGCACGTCTTAAGTAGGTTTTTACGGTATTTTCGGGTATCCCCATCGCGTCAGCAATCTCTCGAATAGGGAGGTCATGATAGTAAAATAAAAGAATCACCGTTTGATAGTTTTGGTTTAGTGTAGAAATGGCTTGAAGTAAGTCAAGATTTCCTTCAATATTTGGTCTGCTTTTAGCTGTAAAACTAGGTAAAATCCGTTCATCCAAAACGATTTTCTTCTTTTTCCTTAGGAAGTCATATGCCGTACGAATAAGTATTTTCGTTATCCATGTCGTAAAGTATTCAGGCTGTTTTACTTTATCAATTGAGATAAACGCTTTATAAACTGTTTCTTGGAGCACATCCAATGCATCCTCTTTATTTCGAACATAAACAAAAGCCGTTTTGTACAACTTCTCGCTTTCACTTTTTACTAGCGTTTCAAAAGCCACTTCATCTCCTTTGATCGCTTTTTTTACCAAGTCAATATTCTGCAAGTGATAACCTCCTTTCAACAGTTAGTGTCTTGAAGCGGGTAAAAAGTTTCAAATAAATAAAATAAAGCTAGAGGAATTCTCTAGCTTTGAATTATCGGTTATCACTTCTTAACAAACTAAAGGTAATTAGATCCTCGTAGTGGTCGTAGAACCATTGACCATCCTAGGCAGCCATTTACGTAAGTGCTCGCGGTTTGAATCAATTAAGTCAAAAAGCTCCTCTTTATGATGCTACTGCAATAACTCAATCTCAAATTGTTCATCTACTTTATAGGAAAACATCTTGAAACCCTCCTAAACGCCTAAAAAGTCTGCGCGTAGTTCTTTCTCTATAATTTTGTGATCATATGAAACCTGATAGGCTTTTGCATTGGGTCTCGAACTCACAATCCTACTAACTTCTTGGTCAATGTAATGTATCGCTACACCATCATCTGATGCTATTCCAGCCGAAATGGATTGGGCTATAACAAAATGCTGATAGGCGGGGCGACGGTCTTTTTCTCCATCGTAATGCGGACAATTACTTCCTTTCAAAAACCCTAAGCATTTTAATGGTTCAAGCCTATCTCCAAAGGAATCCGTCACACCCTCTTCAAACCAACAAATCGATCCTGCACTTACCCCTGCTAGAATCGTTCCCTGTTCCCACGCCTTTCGTAAAATAGAGTCTAAACCCCATTCCTCCCATAAGGCTAATAGATTTTTCGTATTTCCTCCGCCAACAT
>JAQSXG010000496.1 GCA_029256785.1 Neobacillus sp. | reverse complement strand
GGCCCTAGGATATGGCACGGAAAATGATAGTAAATATTTGACCTATTGGCCAGCAGATGTCCATCTTGTAGGAAAGGAAATTGTTCGTTTCCATACTATTTATTGGCCAATTATGCTTATGGCTTTGGATATCCCACTGCCGAAAAAGGTTTTTGCTCATGGCTGGCTGTTAATGAAAGATGGGAAAATGTCCAAGTCAAAAGGCAATGTAGTTGATCCTGTTACTTTAATTGACCGCTATGGTCTTGATGCACTTCGTTATTATTTGTTACGTGAAGTACCGTTTGGGGCCGATGGTGTCTTTACTCCAGAAGGATTTGTGGAACGGATTAATTTTGATTTGGCAAATGACCTTGGTAATCTGTTAAATCGAACGATAGCGATGGTTGAGAAATACTTTGGCGGTGTGATTCCTGAGTATTCTGGCTCTGAAGGAGAATATGATGCTTCGTTGCTGGAAATGAATCACGAAACGGTTGCTAAATACGAAGAAGCAATGGAAAAGATGGAATTTTCAGTTGCACTAACTTCCATTTGGCAGCTTGTGAGCAGGACAAATAAGTATATTGATGAAACACAACCATGGAAGTTAGCAAAATCAGAGGAAACTAAAGATGAGCTTGCAAGTGTGATGGTACACTTGGCGGAATCATTAAGGAGAACGGCAATACTCCTTCAGCCATTCTTAACGCGAACTCCAAATGGGATATTCGAACAATTAGGTATTAATGATGAAGCGTTAAAAGCATGGGAAAGCTTAGAGATGTTCGGCTCTATTCCTGCAGGAACAAAGGTTATTAAGGCAAATCCATTATTCCCGCGTCTTGAACTTGCTGATGAAGTTGCATTTATAAAAGGAAAAATGGCGGGCACCTCTACACCTGTCGCTGCGGAAGAAAAGAAAGAAGAAGAAAAGCCTGAAGAGATAGAAGAAATTGCTATTGATGATTTTATGAAAATTGATTTAAGGGTTGCTGAGGTTATCCAGGCTGAACCTGTTAAAAAGGCGGATAAGCTTCTAAAACTTCAGTTAGATCTTGGTTATGAAAAGAGGCAGGTTGTATCGGGAATTGCCCAATATTATAAACCTGAAGATTTAGTTGGACGGAAGGTCATTTGCATTACCAATCTAAAACCTGTAAAGCTCCGTGGTGAATTATCACAAGGGATGATCTTAGCTGGGTCGAAAGACGGTGCACTTTCACTTGCTACTGTTGATCAAACCCTACCAAATGGATCAAAGGTAAAATAATAAAACGGGGAGCGGAGGGGGAACCCTCCGTTTTTTAAATCATTATGGTTTCACGTGAAACATTTTTCGAGTGTTTTCTATTTAATAATTAAAATTTCGACGACAAAAATGGTAAAGGGAGCTAGCAAATATGCTTTTTGATACACATGTGCATTTAAATGCGGAACAATACAATGAAGATTTAGAAGAAGTAATAAACAGGGCAAAAAGTGAAGGTGTATCGTATATGGTTGTAGTCGGTTTCGATCGTCTGACAATCGAAAGGGCAATGGTTCTTGCAGAGGAATACGAGTTTATTTATGCATGTGTCGGCTGGCATCCAGTTGATGCTATTGATATGACAGACGAAGACTTGAAATGGATTGAAGAACTAGCTGCACACCCTAAGGTAGTAGCAATCGGCGAAATGGGCCTGGACTATCATTGGGATAAGTCTCCAAAGGATATTCAACAAGAGGTTTTTCGCAAGCAAATTCGGTTGGCCAAAAAAGTTAAGCTGCCAATTGTCATTCACAATCGGGAGGCAACAGCTGATATTGTTGAAATTTTACAACAAGAAGAGGCTGCTGAAGTTGGCGGAATTATGCATTGCTTCAGTGGTAGCCCAGAGGTTGCAACAGAATGTCTAAAAATGAACTTTTATATCTCTTTAGGTGGTCCAGTCACTTTCAAAAACGCAAAAAAACCCAAAGAAGTCGCAGCAGCTGTTCCATTAGATAAGTTATTAATTGAAACGGATTGTCCCTATTTAGCGCCTCATCCCTATCGTGGAAAACGTAATGAACCAGGCTATGTGAAGTTAGTTGCAGAGCAAATTGCCGAGATAAAAGGGGTAAGCTTTGAGGAAGTAGCACGTATAACAACAAACAACGCTAAAAAATTATTCGACATTAATTGATAGACAAACTTGTCGAACTTATGAGAAGCTTGTCCATAAATTTTACATTAACTTAAAGTTCTACATGTCTTCTAACTCTCATAGGATAACCGTGTCGAGAAGTTTCCCTTTGCATCTTTCCCAATTATATGCATAATAGGAAATACGTTCACACGCAAATGCAAGGGTTGACGCACCGACAGCATGGTTCTCAATAATCTCTCCGAGAGAAGGAGGCGTTTTTCATCGTAATCCAATACATGAAAAACCTGTTTTCCCATTCTTTGAGTAGGAAAAGATTGGCGATCACTTTTGCTAGTTTTGTAGTTTTAGCAACGACTTCAGGATTCATTTACTATGAAGGGTCTAAGAATACGGTTGCACTTACTCTTAACGGCGAACAAAAAGTGGTAAAAACACATGCCAATACGATTAAGGAATTAATCGCTGAACTGGATTTACCAGTTAACTCAAAGGATTACTTGTATCCCTCGGCAACTGCCAAGGTGAAAAATAACCAAAAGGTTGTTTGGAAGCAAGCAAAACAGGTTCAAATTGTCAAAGGCAACGAGAAGAAAACGGTTTGGACTACAGCCGCTACGGTTGAGGCGCTCTTAAAAGAGCAAGGAATTGTATTGAACAAACATGATGAAATTTCAAAGAGTCCGAAAACAAAAATAAAGAATAAGATGGAAATTGGCATTGATATAGCCAATCATCTAACACTCGTTGACGGTGGGGAAGAAAAAAAGGTTTGGTCCACTTCGACTACGGTCGCTGACTTTTTAACACAACAAGGGATAGGACTTAATGAATTTGACCGGGTTGAACCGTCATTAACAGAGACAATCCAAAAGGATGGGGTTATCAACGTTATCCGAGTAGAAAAGGTCACCGATGTAGTGGAAGAACCAGTTCAGTTTGCGGTCATTACAAAGAAGGACGAAAGTTTAGAGGCAGGGAAAGAAAAGACAATTACTCCAGGTCAACAAGGTCTTGTCACTAGAAGATATGAAGTGATTTTTGAGAATGGCAAAGAAGTATCTAGAAGAATGATTAGTGAGAAGAAGATTAGAGAAAAGCATGATAAGGTTGTAGCTGTCGGTACAAAGCCGTTGGATTCTCAAGTTTCCCGTGGGGAAGAGACTGGAACTGAATTTTACGTAACTACCACCGCTTATACGGCATTTTGTAATGGTTGTTCAGGTAGAACAGCCACTGGGATTGATTTGCGTGCTAACCCAAATGTAAAGGTAATAGCAGTTGATCCGCGTGTCATTCCACTAGGAACAAAAGTCTTTGTAGAAGGATATGGTTATGCAGTAGCCGGTGATACAGGTTCAAGTATTAAGGGAAATAAAATTGATGTGTTTTTCCCAACGAAGGCAGAAGCCTTCCGGTGGGGTGTTAGGAAAGTGAAAATTAAAATTTTAGAATAGGCGAACAGGTGCAGGGGTTATTCCTCTGCATTTTGCTTTTTTCCTAAATTTCTTTATACTTACAACATACATATTTCTTTTCTAAATGATATGAATGCTTACGTTATTATAGACGATGGACATTACAAAAATGTTTCAAATATTTCTAAAGTTTTTTAATTATTTTTTTGCTCTACTAAACAGGCTGTTGATTGGAGCTCCAATCAACTTAATTGTAAGGCTGTGTTAAACAAGTCTGTTGATTTGTGCTCCAGGCACTTCGCTTTCCGCGGGCGGTCGGTGAGCCTCCACGGCGCTTAAGCGCCTGTGGGGTCTCACCCTGACCTGCTAGTCCCGCAGGAGTATCGTGCCTTCCGCACAAATCAACAGGGTCATAAAATCAACAATAACCTTTAACACAGCCTTGTCATTAAAATTTTGCGCCTTTCAGAAAACGCTTACATTTATATATCCACTT
>JAQSXG010000495.1 GCA_029256785.1 Neobacillus sp. | reverse complement strand
TTATTGAAGTTTGTGGAAAACAAACAACCGAACTCTTTTGCAATTGTGAAACCTGAGCTTCATGACCTGCAAGTGATTCTTTTCTAAAAGTAATATAGATCTTTTTGGCGATAGGCTCTAATTCATTTGCCCAATCAATCGCAGTATTTCCCCCGCCAGAAATGATTACCGTTTTATCTTTAAAGTAACCCAATGATGGCACTGTATAATGAATATTCGATACTTCAAAACGCTCTGCGCCATCTACTTCTAGTTTCTTAGATTGCAAGATCCCACTTCCTACAGCTACAATCACAGTTTTAGAATAATGTTTTTGGCCGGATACTCCTTGTAACACAAATATCCCTTCATCATTTCGGGAGATCAATTCAATTTTCTCATTCAAAACAACCTCAGGTTTAAATGTTAATCCCTGCTCGACAAGCTTTTCGATCAATTCCGCACCAGAGATATGTGTTAGTCCGCCAACATCCCAAATCATTTTTTCAGGGTACACATGTAATTTACCACCTAGTTTTGGCTGAAATTCGATAATTTTTGTTTTCATTTCCCGAAGTCCACTATAAAAAGAGGAATATAGTCCTGCTGGTCCTCCGCCAATGACTGTTACATCATACAATTCTTGGTGCTCCATATCATATCCGCTCCTCACATAATCGTAATTGATTATCATTATCAATAAGATTAATTGATTTATATCAATTTTTCAACAAGTAATTTTTAGAAAGTTCTACCGTGCACCCTTAATTTTGATTCTTTCTATTGCAGAAAATTATTTAGGTAACGCTTTGGAACCTCTAATCTCAATTGTATAATTACTTAAAATTTTGGTTGACATTTGATATTGCCGCATATATATTTAAAATCAGATTGATACTGATAATCATTATCAATTATAAAAATGAATAAGGAGGCCCTTCTATGGTTCGCCTATATACAAATGACTTAAGCATTGGTTATGGTGAACGCTTAATCGTCAAAAATCTTAGTGTTGAGGTTCCTGATAAAAAAATAACCACCATTATTGGTCCAAATGGTTGCGGTAAATCAACCCTATTGAAAGCCATTACTCGTATTATCTCTCATCAATCTGGGACAGTCCTTTTAGATGGAAAAGATATATCAAAAGAAAGTACAAAGATCCTAGCAAGGAAAATGGCCATTCTTCCTCAAACACCAGAAAATGCCAGTGGGTTAACAGTTGGCGAGCTGGTGTCCTATGGCCGCTTCCCCTATCAAAAAGGGTTTGGCCGCTTAACCAAAAAAGATATTGAAGTGATTGACTGGGCACTTGAAGTCACTGGAACAATGGAATTTAAGTTTCTCAGTGTTGATTCATTATCTGGTGGACAGCGCCAGCGTGTGTGGATTGCGATGTCCCTTGCCCAAGAAACGGAAATTATCTTTCTAGATGAGCCGACAACTTATCTAGATATGGCCCATCAACTCGAAGTTTTAGAACTTTTACAAAAATTAAATGAAGAACAGGAACGAACCATCGTCATGGTCCTTCATGATTTAAATCAAGCGGCGCGGTTTGCCGACTATATTATTGCTTTAAAAGAGGGTGAAATTGTCAAAGCTGGAGTGTGTGAAGAAGTAATCACTCGTCACGTACTGAAAGAGGTATTCCACATAGATGCCGAAATCGGACGGGATCCACGAACAATGAAACCCATGTGCATTACATATAATCTATTAAAAGGAGAATCAACCAATGAAAAAAATACTGTTACCCTTTATTCTGCTGTTAGTGCTAGTTATTAGTGCTTGTTCCAATGAAGCCTCATCCAAAGAAGATACTACTTCTGATAAAAAAGAATCAAAAACGATTACATACCAATCAGAAACTGGACCCATTGAAGTACCCGCCAACCCGAAACGAGTTATTTTGCTCTCAGGATTTACTGGTAATGTCATAGATTTAGGAGTAAATGTTGTTGGTGTTGATGTATGGTCTAAAAACAATCCAACATTTGAAACAGAATTAAAAGAAGTTGAAGAGGTTTCTGATGAAAATCTAGAAAAAATTATTGAATTAGAACCAGATTTAATCATTGGATTATCCAATATTAAAAACATTGATAAGTTAAGTAAAATAGCCCATACTGTAACTTATACATGGGGAAAAGTAGATTATTTAACTCAGCACATAGAAATTGGGAAACTATTAAATAAAGAAAAGGAAGCACTTGCCTGGGTTGAAGACTTTAAGAAACAGGCAGCCACTGCAGGAGAAGAAATTCGTGCAAAAATCGGTGAAGAAGCCACTGTCACAGTTATTGAAAGTTATGGCAAGGATTTGTATGTTTTTGGTGATAACTGGGCACGTGGTACCGAAATCTTATATCAAGCGATGAAACTAAAAATGCCTGAAAAGGTAAAAGAAGTGGCATTATCAACAGGCTATTATACTTTATCTGCAGAGGTACTGCCAGAGTATGCTGGAGATTATATAGTCTTGAGTAAATACTCTGACGCAGATACTTCTTTCCAAGAAACCGAAACATACAAAAATATTCCTGCTGTTAAAAACAATCATGTTTTTGAATTTAATGGAAATGGTGCTTCGTTCAGTGACCCTGTTACACTTGAAAAACAACTTAAATTCTTTAAAGAATCATTTCTAGGAAACTAATACTTAAGGGGAATTCGAATCGATTGCATTCCTCTTCACCATTCTATGAAAGAAAAGATGAGAGAAGGATATGATGACAGAAAAACGAAAATGTATTCCATTTGGCTTTAAACTTTTAGCTGGTATTTTTATATTTGTTGGTATGTTTGTAATTGCAATGGTGATGGGTGCAGCGAATATTTCCTTTCAGGATGTCTGGCTCTCCCTCTCTTCTAGTAAGGATGGTGAAAAAATTTCCATTATCCGCGAAATTCGATTGCCACGAGAAATCGCAGCTATCACAGTGGGATCTGCATTATCCGTTGCTGGTGCCATCATGCAAGGAATCACAAGAAACCCACTTGCTGACCCTGGTTTACTTGGATTAACTGCTGGGGCAAATGCTGCACTCGCAATCACAATCGCTTTCCTCCCATCAGCGAATTATTTCGTTCTTACTATTACCTGCTTTATTGGAGCTGCTATAGGAACCATGATGGTATTTGGTATCGGAGCAATTAGAAAAGGAGGTTTTTCTCCTCTTCGAATTGTATTAGCAGGAGCAGCTGTTTCTGCCTTTTTATATGCTATTGCAGAAGGAATTGGAATTTATTTTAAGATTTCGAAGAATGTCTCGATGTGGACAGCAGGCGGGATGATTGGAACATCATGGGGACAGCTCCAAATTATCATACCATTTATCGTCGGAGGAATTATTATTGCACTATTACTCTCACGGCAGCTTACTATTTTAAGCCTAAATGAAGAAGTGGCTGTTGGCTTAGGGCAAAAGACAACACAAATCAAGGTAATTCTCTTTATCGCTATTATTCTCCTTGCTGGTGCCTCGGTGGCACTGGTCGGGAATATGGTATTCATTGGTTTAATGGTTCCTCATGTCGTAAGAGCAATAGTCGGAACCGATTACCGATATATCCTTCCAATGTCGGCAATTGTTGGTGCCACTTTTATGCTCTTTGCTGATACACTTGGCCGGACCGTCCATGCTCCATTTGAAACACCTGTTGCTGCTATCGTTGCTACCATAGGTTTACCTTTCTTCCTAGTCATCGTCCGAAAAGGAGGCAAGGCATTCTCATGATCCACCCATCATTAATAATAAAACAACGAATAATCTTAGTTACTATCTTTACTCTTATCCTCGTTACCATTGTGGTTGGGATGGGAATAGGCTACTCTTCAGTATCCTATGATAGACTAATCCCAACACTAATCGGACAAGGAACATTCAAAGAAGAATTTGTCTTATTCTCGGTTCGCCTACCGCGAATGATCATTACCTTGTTAGCCGGAATGGCCCTTGCATTATCAGGGTCTATTTTACAAGGTATCACTCGAAATGACTTAGCTGACCCTGGAATTATCGGTATCAATGCAGGGGCAGGTGTT
>JAQSXG010000494.1 GCA_029256785.1 Neobacillus sp. | reverse complement strand
ATAATAGAGATATTCTTTTGTACACCTAATAAATCGCAGAATGCCAGACGAATAAATTTAACATCATTTTCTTTTACAAATTGTAAAACCTCTTTCATTGTGTAGGTCATTTTTTGAAATCTCCTTGTTTAAGTATTAATCTTTAAAAAAGAAAAGCGGTCACCAATAATGAAAAGTAAAACACTTTACTTTTCCTCAATTGATGAACGCCTTTGTTCATTTTAATATTTTATTCCATGACCCTAATTTTGTCAATAGTATTATGAAGGTGATTTACGATAGTCTTTCACAAATCCCCAATACATTGACTGATAAGATATTAAAACGTTATCATTATGCAGTCATTACATTTAAATATTTCAATAGCCCCTAAAAAAGTATTTACAAAAGGATTTTTTGGTGTTATTGTATTTACATAAACAGCAAAGGCGCTGTAGGTAACAACCTACGGCGCCTTTGTCTTTTTGTTTTAAAAGGAGGATTTTTAAATGAATAATGTACCAAATCTGTTTGGAAGTATGGTTTTTAACGACGATGTTATGAAACAAAAACTCCCTAAAGAAATATACAGGGAGCTAAAAAGAACTGTTAAAGAGCATAAGTCTTTAAATTTAGACGTAGCAAAAATTGTTGCTGCAGCGATGAAGGACTGGGCTATCGAAAAAGGAGCTACCCATTTTACCCATTGGTTTCAGCCTATGACAGGTATAACTGCTGAAAAACATGAAAGCTTTATTTCACCTACCGATGATGATAATATCATTATGGAATTTTCAGGAAAAGAACTAGTTCGAGGAGAACCAGATGCTTCAAGCTTTCCTTCTGGTGGAATTAGATCTACATTTGAAGCTAGGGGATATACTGCTTGGGATCCAACTTCCTATGCGTTTATTAAAGATAGAACACTTTGTATCCCGACTGCATTCTGTTCCTATAGTGGAGAAGCACTTGATAAGAAAACTCCTCTTTTGCGTTCCATGGAGACAATTGATAAGCAAGCCTTGAGGATTCTAAAACTATTTGGAAATAGCGATGTAAAAAGAGTTACAACAACTGTAGGGCCAGAACAAGAATATTTTTTAATAGATAAGCAATTATACGAAAAACGTCCTGATTTAATTTATTGCGGCAGAACTTTGTTCGGTGCAAAACCTCCAAAAGGTCAGGAACTTGAAGATCACTATTTTGGCGCTTTAAAACCAAGAGTCTCTGCTTTTATGAAAGAATTAAATGAAGAGCTCTGGAAACTTGGTATTTTTGCAAAAACCCAACATAATGAAGTAGCACCAGCCCAACATGAATTAGCTCCCATTTTTACAACCAGCAATGTTGCCGCGGACCATAACCAGTTAACAATGGAACTTATGAAAACCATCGCAAATAAATATAACCTTGTATGCCTCTTACACGAGAAACCATTCGCAGGTGTAAATGGTAGTGGAAAACATAATAATTGGTCAATGTCAACAGATACAGGGGTAAATCTATTGGAGCCTGGAGAGACGCCTCATGAAAATGCCCAATTTTTACTGTTTTTATCTTCAATTATAAAAGCTGTTGATGATTATCAGGATCTGCTCCGTATATCAGTTGCAAGTGCAGGCAATGATCATAGACTTGGTGCTAATGAAGCTCCTCCAGCTATTATCTCAATGTTTTTAGGAGATGAACTAACTGCTATTTTGAAATCTATCGAAACTGATACCGAATTTAACCAAAAGGAAAGAAGTCAAATGGAAATTGGGGCTACTGTTATTCCACATTTCCCTAAAGATACAACCGACAGAAACAGAACTTCTCCTTTTGCATTTACTGGCTCCAAATTTGAATTCAGAATGTTAGGTTCAAGTTTTTCAATCTCTGATTCCAACGTTGTTCTTAATACAATCGTTGCAGAGACTTTATCCAGATTCGCAGACATACTTGAAAAATCCAACAATTTTAATGACGATTTAAATGCACTGATCAAACAAACAATTAATAACCATAACAGAATTATTTTCAACGGAAATAACTATTCTGATGAATGGGTGAAAGAGTCAGAGGAACGAGGTCTCTTAAACTTAAAATCAACTGTAGACGCTCTTCCATATTTTATTAGTGATAAAAATATTAAACTATTTACAAAACATAATATTTTTTCAGAGTCGGAGATTCATTCAAGATATGAAATTATGGTTGAAGGGTACTCAAAAGTAATACACATAGAAGCACTTACTATGCTGGATATGGTTAAAAGATCTATCATCCCCTCCGTACTAAGCTATGTAAAAGATTTAAGTGAAACTGCAAACAATAAAAAAGCCTTGAATGCTCAGTTAAATTGTCAGCTAGAGGAGAGTTTAATTAGAACAATATCTAATTTATCTGCTTCGCTATATAGAAGGATGGAAGATTTGGATAATACCCTACTTGAAGCAAAAAATCAGGATACCTCCCTTGCAACTGCTAAATACTATCGTGAGACAGTATATATAAACATGCAGTCTCTTAGAAGTGTTGTTGACGAGCTTGAAACTATAGTAGGTAAAAAATACTGGGTTTTCCCAACTTACGGCGAGCTTTTATTTAGTGTTAACTAAAATTTTGATACTAGTGCTTTAATCCTTTCCTAATTGCATATTAAGATTAAATATTGTAAAAATGTGCAGACTAATACAAAATAAAATACAACAGGGACGGTTACCTAGTGTTAACCGCCCCTTGATTTTTAACTCTATATTAAGAATTTTTCATTACTATATTTTCAATAGAATTTGCTACTTCTTCGCAGCTGTCACAACATTTTTCTAATCTGCGGTATATTTCTGTCCAAACCATTAGTTCAATCGGATCTTTCGTGCTTTTATAGAGATTACGAACACCATTTATATAAAGTTGGTCACCAACTTCTTCTAGTCGATTCACTTCTATAATTGCATCATGAAGAGTTTTGGACTTTTTAAAGCTCTCAAACTCTGTTAAGGCAGAATTCATTGATTTACAGCAATCCATAATTAATTCAGAGAATTTTATTATTTCAGGTCTGATAGCTTGAACGTTGAAAATATCGATGCCAATTAAAACATCTTCTATCGTATCTATTACATTATCAACATTATCTGCAAGACTGATGATATCTTCTCTTTCTATTGGAGGAAGAAATTCCTTTACCAATCTATTCATTATCTCATGTCTTTGAAGGTCAGCTGTATGCTCAATATCGTGCATTTGTTTTACTTTGTTTTCTATTTGATTTGCATCAAAGTTATGTAGATTTGCATTTAAAAGTTCAGCAGCCTTTAATGAAAAATTTGATAATTCTACAAAAGCCTTAAAATAATTAAAATCTTTGTTATTCGCCATTTTTTATTTTCCTTTCCATAGTTAGAATATTTTCATAAATATATAAGCCATTCCATATCCTACAATACCGCAACCAGGGAATGTCAATACCCAAGCTGCTACCATTTCCTTTACTACACCCCAATTAACAGCAGAAAGTCTCTTGGATGCGCCAACCCCCATTATTGCGGTTGTCTTTGTATGTGTAGTACTAACTGGAACTCCCAATACTGAAGAAACCAATAAACACAATGCGCCCGCTAAATCTGCAGCGAAGCCTTGATACGTTTCTAGCTTTACCATGCCCATACCTACTGTCTTAATAATACGATAACCTCCTATGGAAGTACCAAGTGCCATTACTACTGAACATAGTATCATAAGCCATACAGGTATTGTAAAATTAGTTACGTTACTCTGCCCATTTGCTAGGAAAATACCAAGCATGAAAACTCCCATAAATTTCTGACCATCCTGAGCTCCATGCATAAATGCCATAGCCGCTCCACCTGCTACCTGAGCATTTTGGAAAAATGGTCTGCTCTTACGTCTATCAATGCGTTTAAAGAAAAATTCTATACTTCGAACTGCAATAAAACCAAAACCTAAACCCAGGATTGTAGATATGAACAATCCATATATAACCTTCATCCACTCGCTGCCATTAATTCCTGAAAAGCCCCCCTGCAATGCTATTGCTGCTCCTGAAATTCCT
>JAQSXG010000493.1 GCA_029256785.1 Neobacillus sp. | reverse complement strand
AAGACTTGAAAGTTTAGGATACACAGTTACATTAAAAGAACCTGAAGCATCTTAATCCAGTCAACTTATCTTCAATAAAACCAATTATTTAGGCGCTCTCCCCTTTTTTTAAAATGAATAAGCTGCGTCTTCTTTAGTGTGCCCTTTTCCCAAAAGTCACAGAAGTTTATTTTCATGGTAGTTTAAGTGAAAATCTTCACAATATCTTCCTTCTTACCAATTTTTCTTTAAAAGTGATGTTCAACAATCTGGCCCTATTGTTGAATAAGAAAAAAATTATTAAATATGAAAAATGGCACCCATTTCTGAGTGCCATTTAAAAGTTTGATAGAATCTTTAAGAAGAAAAATCAAAATAATTTCTCTTCAACAATCTAGGTAATGTCATTAATTCCTTAAAACTTATTGAATTTCCGATTAGCTTTGTATCCAGTAAAAACAAATGATCTTCGATTTCTTTTGTGACATCCTCTGTCTGGTAAACCATGTCGCAGGCTGTACAGATAACTGCTGGTGTCCCTGTTATTTCAATCGCCATTGATCCATCAGGCAGCTCCCAATAAACAGTGCTCTCGCCGCTGCTTGCGTTTCCTTCACACCACTCACATTTAGTATTCAAAACGAATCACCTGCTCATTTACTCTGATTTATTTTCTTGATCTTCAATATCGATTGATTTTTGCTGCGCTTTAAATTTCTTTTCTTTTAATTCGTCCCGTTTTTCGCGTTTATCCTTTAGAGAGGAGTGCTGCGGGTCTTTCTGGTACTTTTGCCTTCTATCAAGACGATGGAGATCTTCCGGGATGAGGTTGAATTTGCTGTTATTCATAATAGCGGATATACCGACATTGGATTGGTACTTTTCATAATCCGGATATACACCTTTAAAGTAGCCTTCCGCTGTGCCTGGTATATAGTTTTGTGGTTCTGGGTAGGACGTTATCACACCTTCAAAATTCCGTAGTACCACTTTATCCGCACTTTGTGAAATAAGATAATTTGGTTGCAACGCAATCTTTCCTCCCCCACCAGGAGCATCGCAAACGAAGGTAGGGACTGCGTTTTTTATTGTAAGTACTTTTAAATAACTAAAAACTGCAAACCAAGAAAATAATTATCTTGATTTGCAGCTTTAATTATACATAATGATTATTTGTCATGCTTTCGATTAAGTTATATAAAAAATGTTTCTGCACTCCACTTGGCTTGAATAGTGATTGCAGACAGATTAATGTAGTAGTGAGTTCACTGTGATGATACTTCATACATTAAAAATATCATATCGCCTATTTCTCGAACTTTTCATCCTTAACTTACTTTAGGTATTTTTTTTTCTTTGTTCCAGCTTGGCAAGATATTTTTCTAAATGTTTTTTTCCAGAATTGCTTTTAGGCATAATGCCAAGATTCTTATATTTCCAAATAGTTTTTCTTTCATGCGGGTCTTTATTTGTAAGATCATCATAATTATAATCAATCTTAAACTTTCCTAACTTATCCAATACCAAAGTGAAATTCGACCAAGGCTCTTGACCATTAATATTAAACTCTCTCCAAAGTTCCTGAATAAAATCTACTAATAGATGCCATTTTTCTGAGTATTCTAGTTCACTTATTGTAAATAGTTCAGTTATTTCATGGCTGTATATTGGTTTGTCACTACCTTCAGGGTAATAATAAAAGTAAGTAGACTGAGATCCTTCAACTACCTCACCGTATAAATAAACCTTGGACCAGTCTTCTGGAATAGTATCTACAACAACCTCAGCTATCTTCTGATATAATCTATCTAATTGTTCATCATTCATCTTTCTTGCCCCCCGGTACATTATCAAATCTTCTAATTTCCCATTCATCATCACCAATTTTATACTTAATATCGAAACTTATTGGACGTTGTGAGTCTTCCATATAATTTGGAGTTATCTTCACCTTCACATCATCACCTAGTTTAAGTGCATCTGTCCATGTATTCTCAAGTTTCTTCCATTCACCTTTGTTTAGATTCCCATTCATTGGAACAAGATTATCCAGACCACCAGACCCTTTGAAAATATTTGCAATTAAATGACCACCTTCATCATCTGGCAATCTATTTTCTCTTCCAACAACCTTTTGGGCATATTTATTTCTTTTGCCATCTCCAAATTTGAGAGTGCCTTCAGCACTAGAGATCCGACCTTGACAATCTGTTTTATAATTGTAGCCTTCTTTACTTGTGTACTCAACATCAGGTTTTAATACTTTCTTACGACCATTCCTAGTATAATGATCGCCGTAATTTACTTTATGAACAGATTTATCCGTAACCTTAGTATCTCTCCAAACCGACCTATTGTCAGCTTCTCCTCTTGTCATTTTAACAAAAAAGTCCTTCGTCCCGCCAAAAGCTTCTCCTATTGTTTTCGATGGAATAGCCCCAATTGTTGTCACCACATGCGGATTAATAACAGGCAAACGAAAATCAGCTATTTGCCTTACTGTTCGCTCCATCCAAAGCTCGGTTGCAGCCAGTGGCGCTTTGACTACTTCCATGTATATCCCTTTAAAAACCTCAAGGACTTTCTTCGTATTCAAGACATTTTTCATGCTATAAAACGTAGGAAGGTTTTTCGCAAAAGCTGAAAGTCCGAACTTGGTACCAGCATTTACTCCTTTGACAGCAACCTTCCCACCAACACCTACAACCTTTGCAGGTGGAAAAAGAGATAATGCCAGCATCCCGGTAGCCAGTAGCCGATCTCCAACGGAAACCTTTTCCCCCGTAATAGGATCATATTCACTGAATATCCTTTGAGCGTCATAATAGCCCAACATCTCAAGGCCAAACTCCCCGGCCTTCATTGCGAGATTCTTCTCGGCCTGATTCATGGCTGCTTCAGTTTTCTTAACCAACTGCTGAGCATAATCAAGCTTTTCTCTGTATTTATGTATTACTTGCTTATAGGTGGCCTCAATATCCTGAATTCTTTTCGTGGATACACCGGGTATATTCGAAAGCAATGAGGTCAAATCCACGTTTAGATGACGAATTGCCTCTCCACACTTATCTTCTACCTTACCTATTATACTAGCAAACTGTTTTAAATCCCCGTCATTCACCTTAATCTTGCTCATCTTAACTCATCTACTTTTCCTTGAAGCTTACGAATCTCTTTATTTACCTCAGCGAGTAGCTCTTCACCTAAATAATAAATATTTCGTTCTAGACTAATTAACTCATTCGCAATAGTATCATAATCCACTCTTGCATCACCTTCCCAAGGTGTGACAAAGGTAGAGTGTGCATTACGGTACATTCTTTTTCCAATTTCCAAATCTTCTTTTGCCTGTTTCACATTCGACCGGTAACCTTCTAATATAGGAATCTTTACTTGATAGAGCTTTCGTTTCGCGACCCTTTCCACTTCATCGACAAGTTTGATTTTCATCGTCTCCTCTCATATTATCTTATATTTCATATTACCAAAATTACCCACAATCGACATAAATAATTTACATAATCTTACTTCTTTTAGCTGATAAAAACAAAATAGCACCCATTACTGAGTGCCATTTATACACAAATCCTAAGAAGAAAAATCAAAATAATTTCTCTTCAACAATCTAGGTAATGTCATTAATTCCTTAAAACTTATCGAATTTCCGAATAGCTTTGTATCTACTAAAAACAATTGATCTTCAATTTCTTTAATGATATTGTCGGGCTGGTACACCATGTCACATTCCTGGCAGATAGTCGCTGGTGTCATCGTAATTTCGATCGCCCTTGATCCATCTGGCAGCTCCCAGTAAACCGTGCTCTCACCGCAGCTTGCGTTTCCTCCACACCACTCACATATAATCTCCATAACGAATCACCTACTCATTTATTTTGATTTATTTTCTTGATCTTCACTATTGATTGATTTTTGCTGCGCTTTAAATTTCTTTTCTTTTAATTCGTCCCGTTTTTCGCGTTTATCCTTTAGAGAGGAATGCTGTGGGTCTTTCTGGTACTTTTGCCTTCTATCAAGACGATGGAGATCTTCCGGGATGAGGTTGAATT
>JAQSXG010000492.1 GCA_029256785.1 Neobacillus sp. | reverse complement strand
AATCAAAAAAAGTTTTACCCCAACTTCTAGCGTAATAAAACTTTGCTTGTCCACCTTGGCCTTATAAATATGTATTCCAATAAAGACTGGGAGGTATAACGCTATCGCTAGAACAGCAAAGTATAGCCATTTTGTTTGTACAAAAACAGGAGAGGAGTGAAACCCGATAATGACGATTAGCCCAAGCAGTGAAATACCTGTCATATAAAAAAAGGACACAAAGGCAATTCCTTCTAAAAGCCTTCTTTTGTCAGGGACATGCTTATTATAAAAATAGGTTCTTAACATTACCCCTATTAATCCGCCCATACCAAATAAATTAGAAAAAGAATTTGCTATAAGCGCTTGTTCTAGTAAGTCTCTCTTCACTAAACGCATTCCTAGTAAGTTAACAAGCATGACATCATAGAGTAACATCGGGAGAACCGCGATAAATGTTACAGTAAGTATGAGAATCAAGGTAATAAAATTGAGCTGATTTATTTCATGCTGGAATAACTGAATATCTATCCCCTTAATAAATTTCCTTAATTCAAAAATAGCAAAAACGAGTAAGAAAAGAGGGAAAATATATTTTGCTGTTGTTAGTATTTTTTTATTTTTCCTAATCAACAAGAAAACCACCTGTTACTTAAATATTTTTAATATTGTAATAAATATACCCCTATTCTCTCTAAAAACAAAGAGATTATTCTTCTTTAACAAAATGGAGTAATTTATCATAATAAATTATAAAAAATAGACAAGTTTTCCTACCCTGTCAGCATAAATATGAAATAGGACAAATTATACGGGGGGCCATAAATGAAATTCTTGGTAATGAAAAAGGACACACTTATATTCATACTCTTTGTAGGATTCATGTTAGTTGCTATTTCCACTTGGTTTTTACTAAAAGGAACAGATACAGTTGTTTTCAATCAAGAAACAAACGAAAATCTGCGTGAAATTCATATGGTTACAGTAGAATTCAAGTCAACCATGAAAGACGGTAAAAAGATGGAAGCGTATCGTTGGGATCCTGGAACGATCAATATCGAAAAAGGTGAAAAGGTAAAACTATATATTAGTGGGATTAATGGAGAAGAACATCCTTTTTATATAGAGGGAACAGATATTAAAGGATCAGTGAAAAAAGGTGAAGAGACAGTAGTAAATCTGCAAATTGACGAAGAAGGCACCTACCGTTTGATTTGTGAAGTACATGGCGACAGAGCACACAATGGTCCGATGATAGCGTATATAAACGTCGATTAATTTTTTTGGCAGGAGTACATTCTCCTGCCCTTTTTTATGGTAATATAGAGTTTCATCACATTGTTTGTACTATTTATATGTTGTTATCATCGTTTGTTTTTATATAACAGTTACCATTTTTCTCGCATTAATTATAGTACAGTTTATAAAATGTAATTTATTTCATTTGAATTTCCGATAATATTCTGATCAGAAACTCCACATAATAGAGACTTCACAATATCTTAACAATTTATCAAAAATACATGTGCAACTTTTCACATTAACCTGTTATACTCAATTCATAAACAACTGTTACATTTTTTCAAAAAAAATTATGAGGTGAATAAACATGGAACAATGGCAAGGATTTAATAAAGGTGCATGGACAAAAGATGTAAACGTCCGCGATTTCATACAAAAAAATTATGCTCCATATGAGGGCGATGATAGTTTCTTACAAGCAGCAACAGATGCGACAAATAAACTTTGGGAACAAGTAATGGAATTAACCAAAAAGGAACGCGATAATGGTGGCGTTCTGGACATGGATACTGAAACGGTATCTACTATTACATCACATGGTCCTGGTTATCTAAATGAAGAGCTTGAAAAAATTGTTGGTGTTCAAACCGACAAACCATTCAATCGTTCAATGCAGCCTTTTGGTGGAATTCGCATGGCAAAAGCAGCATGTGAAGCATATGGCTATGAATTAAACCCAGAAATCGAAAGATTCTTTACTGAGTTCCGTAAAACTCATAACCAAGGTGTATTCGATGCTTATACAGACGAAATGATGCTTGCTCGTAAAGCAGCTATTATCACAGGTCTTCCTGATGCATATGGCCGCGGTCGTATTATCGGAGATTACCGTCGTGTAGCATTATACGGTGTTGATTTCTTAATTAAAGAAAAACAAAAAGATCAAAAAACAACAAGCAAAGTAATGTCAGAAGACAATATGCGTCTACGTGAAGAAGTGGCTGAACAAATTCGTGCATTAAAAGAACTTAAGGAAATGGCTAGTAGTCATGGATTCGATATTTCAGGACCTGCTAAAACAGCTGCCGAAGCATTCCAGTGGCTATACTTTGGTTACTTAGCTGCTATTAAAGAGCAGAATGGTGCGGCAATGAGTCTTGGCCGTGTATCTACCTTCTTAGATATTTATGTTGAAAGAGATTTACAGAATGGCACATTAACTGAAGTGGAAGCACAGGAGTTAGTTGATCATTTCATCATGAAGCTTCGTTTGGTTAAATTTGCTCGTACACCTGACTATAACGAATTATTTAGCGGTGACCCTACTTGGGTTACAGAATCAATTGGTGGTATGGCTTCGGATGGCCGTTCTCTAGTCACTAAGAACTCTTTCCGTTTCCTACACTCATTAGACAATTTAGGACCAGCACCTGAGCCAAACTTAACAGTACTTTGGTCTCCACAGCTTCCTGAAAACTTCAAGAAGTATTGTGCTAACATGTCTATCAAAACAAGTTCAATTCAGTATGAGAATGATGACATTATGCGCCCTGAATACGGTGATGACTATGGTATTGCTTGCTGTGTATCTGCAATGGAAATTGGAAAGCAAATGCAATTCTTCGGAGCCCGCGCAAACCTTGCAAAAGCTCTTCTATACGCGATAAATGGCGGTGTAGATGAAAAGTTAAAGATACAAGTTGGACCACAATATCAGCCGATTACTTCTGATGTATTAAATTATGATGAAGTCATGCAGAGATTCGACCAAATGATGGAATGGCTTGCAGACCTTTACATTAACACATTAAATGTAATTCATTATATGCATGATAAATATAGCTATGAAAGAATTGAAATGGCGTTACATGATACAAAAATCTTGCGGACGATGGCAACTGGAATCGCTGGCTTATCCGTTGTTGCCGATTCTCTTAGCGCAATTAAATATGGTGAAGTGAAAGTTATCCGTGATGAAAATGGTCTTGCAGTTGACTTTGAAATTAATGGAGACTTCCCTAAATACGGTAACAATGATGATCGTGTTGATACCATTGCAGTGGAAATCCTTAAGAGCTTTATGAAAAAGCTTCGCAAACACCAAACTTATCGTAACTCTGTTCATACACTTTCGATCTTAACCATTACATCAAATGTTGTTTATGGTAAGAAAACTGGTAACACACCTGATGGTCGTAGAATGGGCGAGCCGTTTGCACCTGGAGCAAATCCAATGCACGGACGTGACACGAAAGGAACATTGGCATCGTTAGCATCTGTAGCAAAACTACCATACAATTATGCAATGGATGGTATTTCAAACACCTTCTCTATCGTACCTAAAGCACTAGGAAAAGAAGAAGAAAGCCAAGTACGTAACCTGGTGTCCATCTTAGATGGTTATGCAATCAAATCAGGTCACCATTTAAATGTTAACGTCTTTAATAAAGAAACATTAATTGATGCCATGGAACACCCAGAGCTTTATCCACAATTAACCATTCGTGTCTCTGGCTATGCTGTTAACTTTATTAAATTGACAAAAGAACAACAATTAGACGTTATTAATCGTACGTTCCACGAATCACTATAAAAGAATCACAAACTCGGAGCCCTTTAAGTGGGCTCTGAGTTAATATAAGGGGGATCTTCATCATGAACGGAAATATTCATTCAATTGAAACATTAGGTACCGTCGACGGACCAGGAATACGTTATGTTATTTTTACCCAGGGCTGCCTATTACGCTGCCAATTCTGTCATAACGCCGATACTTGGGAAATTGGGTCAGGTAAACAAATGTCTGTTTCCGAGATCATGGATGATT
>JAQSXG010000491.1 GCA_029256785.1 Neobacillus sp. | reverse complement strand
AGGGGGGAGCTTTTTCCAATAGAGCGTAATTTTTGAAAAAGGGGGGTATTCGTTTGGAGAAGTACCAGTAATAAAAAAATACTTTTAATTAAAGGTAATTACGTTTCCAAATTGGTTTAGAAGCGATAGAGGGGAGGGGAGACGAGTGTATGTTAAGGATATAAATAATCGATTGGGGCAAAAGAATCGGTTAAGCTATCAAGCTAAGAATCAATCAAAATATTCTTTAGATAAAAAGCAAAAGGATGCCGACAAACAAGAGTTATTAAAGTTATTAAGTACTAAGGGCAATAGAAAAGGTAAATCCAAGCTGAAATGTTGTATCACAAAAACGGACTTAAAATAAGGAGCGAGAAAATAATGAAAATTATTGATAACAAATCTTTAAGAAGAGAAGAAGGAAGAAAGCCAACGACCACTCAGATATGGCAACAGCAACAAAGTGAGGCAAGAAGAAAAGAAGTAGAAGCAAGAGCATTGATTATTACTGTTGTTCCTGATTGGAGAATTCTTCAGGAATTGAATCCTATAGCAACTGAAATATTCCCTAGTGAAACAATAGCAGCACGTAAGAAATTACTGATACAAGCTATTGATAATCGAAAGCAATTGAAGGAATTAATCGTAGAACCACACGAACCATCTTTATACTGTGAGACACACGAACGGATTGAAATACAATCAGATGCACAAACGATTGAAGAATTAAGTGAAGAGTCAAGAAATCTGAGGTTATCGTTAGATGAATATGTAAGAGCTATCCTATACACGAAAGCCTTCAATTTAAACAGTGCAAGGAAAGAAAGAAATGAACAAGCAGATGCACGAGATAGAGCTCAGTGGCGGGTTAATTGTGAAGTTAGTATGAGCCAAGAACTTGTCAACAAATTAAAAGAAAAGTATTTTACCGAATCTGACTATTACTATCTTAAAAAATTTGGTGCAGGTGACGGAAGAGAATACGGAAACCTTCTTCTTCGAATAGCCAATGAATACTTTGGGATTGAAGAAGATAAGATGTGAATCAATTGACAAGGAAACTAGACAGGGTATCACCAGGAAAAAATTAAAGTTATTCAATCAGAGCAAGATGGTACAAATAAAAAATAAATATTTTTATCCCTCCGGTCTTAAATGTCAAAACATGTAGACAAAGGACCGGAGTGGGAAATTAAGGAGGGCGAGGTAATGAGCGAAAATGGTATCAGAGTTCGATAAATCTATTCTGCATTTAAGAACGTTAATCGCTCAAAAAAGAGCCGAATTAATAGAAAAGCAGACTGATAATCCAGGTACTATCCTTATAGAATCTGAAAAAGTTCCTGAAGTTATAGTAGCTGAAGAAGCTCCAGAAAAAATACTTACCATAGTAACGGAGAAGAAAGGCAGCTTATTTAAATCTTGGTTTAAAAAATGGAAGGGAGGTGAGTAATGATGACTGAAAGAAAAATTTTGACGCACCGATCTATAGAATATGTAGAGCAAAGAAAAGAACAATTCAATAAGTTAAAAAAAATGGATCTAAGAAAGAACAAATTAAAAGAGAAACTACTGCAGTCCTGCAAAAAGGAAGGGTGATGTACTTTGATTGATGATATTTATAGACTGTACTCAAGGGGAACAAAGAGCGGCGGTGCAGTCCTTAAAAGTAGTGGTTCGGGCGGTGCTATTTTAAAAAGTAGTGGTTCTGGTGGGAATAGTGTACTAAGTTCTTCATCTGGTGGCGGTGCAGTCCTATCATCCAGTGCAGGTGGCGGAATATCCGCAACCTCTTCTAACTTTGTTGAAGCACATGATATGACAGGAACGCCAGAAAATAGCGTGGGAACAGAAAACTGGGGATACCACATGCACGAATTTGTTGTTCAAGGTCACGATCATACGGTAACAATTCCAGATCATCAACATTCCGTAACGGTCCCAAATCATCAGCATTCGGTAACGACACCTTCACACGTTCACGAAATAGATATTCCGGCACATGTTCACGAAATAGATATTCCAGAACATAACCACGATATTGAATACGGTATTTTCCAACTGGACCGTATGCCGACAGCTGTAGAAATAAAAGTTGATGGAAATATTGTTCCTCATACAGATATTAATGGCGAAAACATTGATTTAGTCCCTTATTTAGACAGAGATGAGAGTAACAATATTGTGAGAGGTTGGCATAAAATCGAAATCTTGCCAAATGATTTAGCCCGTATAAACGCAAATGTTACGAGTCAAGTTTTCATTCAATCTAGAGGGAAGTATTCACTATAATGTCACTCGTTATGGCTTTTGCAACTGAAAACTTTGCGGTCATTTCTGGTGATTTTAGGCGCACTCACATAGATGATGAAAACATTTATTATGATGATACACTAAAAGTTTTTTCAATCAATCCTGGTGTGTTAGGTGGATTTACAGGGGATTGTGATGTTTCTAAATATCTAATTCATGAATTAAAGTCCATTAGTGATAAAGCAACTGTGGAAGCTGTATCAAGATTCATAAAAAAGAAACTCAAATGTATTACAAGAAAGGACATGCACCAAACAGTTATTTTAACGGGTGCTTCCGATTCGGGGAAAATGGCCATTTTAAAAATTACTCATCGCGACGGGTTTAAGGTGGGAAAAATAATAGTTAAACCCAATGAAATTAAATGGCTTTATGCTTTCCCTTCGGTTGATCCTGGTGAGTATATCGATGAATATTACGATCAAATAACGGATTGTAACTATAAAACTATTAGTGAATTAGCTGAAAAAGTGAATAAAAAAGCCAGTGAAACCGATAATTGTGTTTCTTCAGGTTGTAAGATTATTAGTATTTTAAATAAATAAGAAATTGGCAAGCGTTTGCCAATTTCAAATCACAGGTTGAAATCGAAAGATTATCGAGAAACCTTTGACCAAAAATGTATTCACTTGATATACTCTAATTAGGAAAAGATTGATAAGTAGTTTTGTCTTTTTACCGTTTGCCAGGAGGCTATGCGGAGCTTGTATGTTGTAATTCTTATTCCATTATTGATGTTAATAATAAAATTCAAAGCAACCAATTGGTTGATTGTACAGAGTGAAATGATTCGCTCTCAATCGCGCCAATTGGTTGCTTTTTTATATATATAAATTTATAGATTACCTGCAAGACCTGAGCATGTCATGTCGAGGGCATGGGTACTGGTAAGACAGTAAAAACTCTGTTCGACAACCATTTAAAGATTCGGTTTTTAGTTTTACCCTTACAGATGCTTGCATGGGCATCACATTAAAGCTCCCTTAACGGTTGAGCTGACTATTAGGTTTTAATACGTTACATGCGTTTATACAACTATATATCAGTTCCGACTCCTCATATGGTGTCGATGAGTGAAGCGAAATCGTCACCTTATGAGGAGCACCCTATACATAGCTTAAAGTCTGTCTATACATACCTCTATATAGAGGTAAATTCAAAATAGAAAGGAAGGATCAGTATGACGAGAAGAGGTAGAACAGGCGTTAAGTATGAGGTGGACCGTGCATTAAAAGAGATTAACCGTATCGGTCATAGCAAAAAGGATGCAAGGGCAAACGGTGATAAAGGTTATATTCATTCATATAAGCAATTAGAGCATGATTACTCTAGTAGCATGGAATATGGTAAATGGTTACGCTCTGAGCGTGGAAAAGGCTTATATCAGGCGAATAAGACTGACTATAAGTGTTACATTGCCCACAAGTCTACAACATGCTCTAAAGGGCACATAATCAACATAGAGACTTCATTAAGACATTTGTCTAATGGGATGAATAAAGTCTCAGACAGGTACGGTAAAACGCATAGAGAGTGGAGTCCTAAAGATAGAATTATATCGGCCAAAGAAAGAGAAAAGCCTACAGACCGTTCCTACACTCCTAGAGAGGTTCAACAGATAAAAGAATACTTACCTAGTGGTAGTAAAGCACATAGTAATTTAACGCTCCAGAATGCCTTTGGTATGCGTTTAGACGAGAGTTCTAGGGTTAGAACATCCAATTTAGAAACAAGAGGAAATACAACGTATTTCGTGGCT
>JAQSXG010000019.1 GCA_029256785.1 Neobacillus sp. | reverse complement strand
ACCAAAATGAGATCAATCTCTTCAGGAGAAATCCCTGCGTCCTTAATTGCATCTTTAGCTGCAGCAAAGGCCATATCAGAAGTGTTAATAGTATCCTCTGCTATCCTTCGCTCTTCAATTCCTGTTCTTGTCCGAATCCATTCATCGTTTGTATCCATTATTTTTTCAAGGTCTGAATTAGTGACTATCTTTTCTGGTAAATATCTTCCGATTCCAACAATACCGGCTCCCATGGAGTCAACTCCTTATATATTCGTTTCATCTTAATATCAATTATTATGACTTGGTACTAATTTTAGCAAATAGTAGCCTATTTAAGCAACAACTATATCGATATTTATCTCCTTCAAATGTCCATACCAAATATCGATAGGATTCATAATCTAAACAGAAGAATGCTTTTCAATAAGGAGGAAGGAAAAAAGATGGAGGAACAGCCGAAAGAAAATGAACATAATAATAGGTCCCATGACCGATTTTCCAGCTTGATGTTTGGTCCCCGTAAGACTGTTGAACGAATGGTAAAAAAAGAAGAATCAAAATCAAACGAATCATCCATTGACATTTCGGGTCTAATTGAAAATTATGATAAATTAATGGACTCTGTTCAAAATCTAAAGCCGTTATTTAGTAAAGCTTATCCTATTGTAGAGAAGTTCTGGAAGAAAAAATAAGGCTGCCCGTTAAACGGCAGCATTTTTCTGTTCCTATAAAAAAGACTATTTCTGTGACTTATGGGAGATATAAACGTCTTACATGGTCTATTTGCTTTGCAATCGCATTCGTTAGGGATTCCCTCTTAGTTACAGTTAACTTACTGACTTTATCCTCTTTAAGCGACGTTCTCCGACCTAATAGTAGTTTTTCATCAACCTGTAAGTATTGTGCACAAAAATCCCATTGATTTTCTTGTCCACTCTCTAGGTGGTAGCGACCAGCCTTATTATTTTCAATTAAATCAATCAACGTTAAAACGGTATCATCTATATATAGAGCATCTATTGTTTCTTCTCTTAAACCTTTAAACTCCCCCTGTTTATTCATTTTAGATAATATTGTATGTTGAAAGACATACGTGGGTGGCTGCCAGGGGCCATAAATAGAGGGCAAATAATGCAGCTGAATTTTCTCAGTTACTTCTTCTGCCCTATTGATAAAGTCATTCATGACCAATAGGGCTTCGTTTTCCACTTCTCCTGTCATTATTTGTCGCGGAACTAGCAATACAAGCAGTTCAATCTTATCACTTTGCTTTTTTAAGTAATTAATAAACTGGTTTGCCTCTGCTTCCATTTTTAAAATATTTTCATTGAATGTCATATAGATATCGTAAACCGAACAAATAATAGTCATTTTACCTTCTGTTAGATCACGATTTGACCAATCGAATAATAAAGACTCACTAAAATTTGCATTCCGACCAATTTCCAATCTTTTTTCATCTGTAAAATCATCATTTACACTGTTTTCAATGCAAATCCCCTCTACTTCAATCCCTTTATCTAGTAAAGCTTTACATAAATGAAAGCTTACAAAGTTAAATACATCAAATATAACAGCCTTGTCCATTAAGTTAATTCGCCTCCCATATCCTTCTATAATGCATCCTATGCGATGGCATTAAGAATTATTTCTTTTGGGAGGCAGTGAAATCTATAGGTCTTTTTCATATTTGCTGAAGAACCTTATCATCATTTGACTTAACTGTTGTTTTTTTTCAGGAACGATATAAATTGGGTTGATTTCCGTGTTTGATAGCATTTCTTGCATTTGCTTTGATTGATTATAGGATTTACCGCCTGACATGACATGAATGATCTTAATTGGCACTCCAAGTTCTAAATTCACCTCAAGCGGAGTATTTTGGATTTCCGTTTCTAGTGTTTCTTGGTCAGTTTGATGGGCAGCAATTAGTTCCCTCATTAACTTTTTGTAAAAGAATTTGTACTCTTTTTCTTGCTCAATATGACCTTTTAATGAAAGTATCGGATTTAGTAAAACGACTGAACGAAGCTGACCTTTCATTTTCTCCATTAATTTAAGAGCAACTAATGCGCCCATTCCTTCGGCTACAATATGAATTTTATTATTAAGAATTTCACTTCGTATAACCTGGTGGTACAGCCTTTGAGCTAGCTCAACCGCTTCCTCACTTCCCCAGTTTCGCCCATAAAGATTTGAGGAAAAAGTTGTGTATCCTGTTTTTTTAAAATGGTTAATAATGGCCAGTTTTCCTTCATTTTGAGTCCAAAAACATTTGCCTTCATCCACAAAATGTCTTTCATCTCCAATAATTAAGATTCCAAATCCCGTGGGCTTTTCAGGATAATGGATCGTATTCCACTGGGCATCTATCAGAAAGTTCCTGTTATCCATTGATAAATCTCCTTTTACAAATTTCCTCAAGATATTGTATGTAGCTTCACATGAGATGAAAGGGAGATTAGCCTATTTCAGGCAACTATCTATTAATTTTGAAGTATCCATTCCACTTTGTCATATTTTGCGTTTATTATTTTGATTGCTTATGGTAATATGATAAGAGATGTAAAATAGGGTTAGAGGTGAAAAATAGTGCGATACTTTTGGACTTTTTTCTGGGCATTTCTTTTAGTACAGATGGTTTCTTACGTAGTAAGCTCAATGACTGAAGGCGCAGAATTTGACTTTGTAACAGGTGCAATTGTTTCACTTGGTGTAAGCGTTTTGATTATTGCCGCAACAGCTATACTACCAGGCGGACCTGCTGAAAAACATTAATTAGACTGAATGTAAAAAAGGTCAATCCTAATTTAAGGATGACCTTTTTTATTTTATTCAACTTTTACAGTTAAATCTCCATCAATTGCGGTTATATTTATAGTTGAATGATCGAGGACATTACCGGCGATGATTTCCCTTGCCAATTTCGTTTCAATGTTCCTTTGAATAAACCGTTTTAATGGCCTTGCCCCATATATCGGGTCGAATCCGTTAACAGCAATATATTCCTTCGCATCATCCGTGATGTTTACCTCGATATGCTGATCTTTCAACCTGTACTGTAGTTCCTTCAACATTTTTACAACGATATTCTTTATTTCAGCTAACGATAATGATTTAAAGAGAATCGTTTCATCAATCCGATTTAAAAATTCTGGGCGGAAATGAACTCTTAACGCTCCAAGTACCTTCTCACGGGTACTATCAGAAATTTCATCCTCATTTCCATTCCTCTCCAGCAAGAATTGTGAACCGATATTTGATGTCATTATTATCACGGTATTTTTAAAATCGACAACTCTGCCTTGTGAATCCGTAATTCGCCCATCGTCCAATGCTTGCAATAAGATGTTAAAGACATCTGGATGCGCCTTTTCAATCTCATCCATTAAAATTACCGAATATGGTCTTCTTCTGACCGCTTCTGTAAGCTGACCACCTTCTTCATACCCCACATAGCCTGGAGGAGCACCAATAAGTCTTGATACCGAATGCTTTTCCATATACTCTGACATATCTATGCGGATCATTTGTTCTTCACTGTCAAACAATGACTCCGCAAGAGCTTTGGCTAGTTCAGTTTTCCCAACACCAGTTGGACCTAAGAAGAGAAAGGATCCAATCGGTCGATTCGGGTCTTTAATTCCGGCACGGGCACGTAAAACGGCATCCGCCACTAATTGTACCGCTTCATCTTGTCCAATAACCCGCTCGTGTAAAAGCGATTCCAATCGTAGAAGCTTTTCCCTTTCTCCTTCCACTAGCTTTGTAAGAGGAATACCTGTCCACCTGGATACAATATTGGATATTTCATCTCCAGTTACTTCTTCACGCAATAATCGCTCACTTTTGGCTGTGGTGTTTTCCAACTCCTGAAGTTCTTTCTCTGCACCAGGAATTAACCCATGTCGAAGCTCTGCCGCCCGATTTAAATCATAGTTGTCCTCAGCTTGTTGCAATTCCCGACGTAGTTTTTCAAGCTGTTCCCTTTTATCCTGTAATCTTTGAATTCCTTGTTTTTCCTGTAGCCACTGTGCCTTCATACGATTAGCATCGTCTTTTAATTCAGCAAGCTCTTTTAATAGACCTTCTAGCCTTTGTTTACTAGCCTCGTCTTGTTCTTTTCTTAACGCAGCTTCTTCAATTTCTAACTGCATTACCCTTCTAGTTACCTCATCTAATTCCGTTGGCATCGAGTCGATCTCTGTCCGAATCATCGCACAGGCTTCATCCACAAGGTCAATAGCTTTGTCTGGTAAGAAACGTTCAGTAATATATCGATCGGAAAGAACGGTTGCGGCCACAAGTGCATGATCATGAATTTTTACACCATGATGAACTTCAAATCTTTCCTTTAACCCACGTAATATCGAGATGGTATCTTCTACATTTGGTTCTTGAAC
This sequence comes from Neobacillus sp., assembly GCA_029256785.1. Taxonomy (GTDB): domain Bacteria; phylum Bacillota; class Bacilli; order Bacillales; family Cytobacillaceae; genus Neobacillus. The sequence continues at coordinate 14,430 of JAQSXG010000019.1, read as the reverse complement.
AAGGACTTGTTGAAATCTTCGTTCAAGGGCAGGGTCTTTTTCGATATATTTTCGATGTTCATCCAAAGTTGTTGCTCCAATGCAATGCAGTTCACCACGGGCAAGCATCGGCTTTAACATATTTCCTGCGTCCATTGCCCCCTCTGTTTTACCTGCTCCGACAATCGTGTGCAATTCATCAATAAACAGAAGGATTTGACCTTCACTTTTTTTCACTTCATTTAAGACAGCCTTTAATCGTTCCTCAAATTCTCCTCTAAATTTAGCTCCAGCAATTAATGAACTCATATCTAATGAGAATATTGTTTTATCTTTCAGGCCTTCCGGGACATCTTTTCTGACAATTCTCTGTGCAAGACCTTCTACAATTGCGGTTTTACCTACTCCTGGTTCACCAATTAGTACGGGATTGTTTTTTGTTTTTCGAGATAAGATTCGTATGACATGACGGATTTCTGCATCTCTTCCAATCACAGGATCCATCTTGCCTGCTTGTGCTTCAGCAACAAGGTCTCTTCCGTATTTGCTAAGCGCATCGTACACTGCTTCTGGATTTTGTGATGTCACTCTCTGATTCCCCCTAATATCCTTTATAGCTTGAATAATGCTTTCCGTTGCTTTACCGTTTACCCTAAGTATCCTTCGAATCTCAGAGTCAGTTGAGCTTATTGCCGCTAATAAAATATGTTCAACCGATATAAAATCATCTGAATATTTAGTGGCATATTCTTCCGCACTCACAAAAAGCTTTTGAAGCTTTGCTGTGATATATAATTTTCCGTATTCCGCACCGCTACCGGTTACTTGCGGTTTTTTCGCCATTGCATCCTTTATTTCTTGCTCAAACTTATCGGTCGCCACCCCAGCCTTTTCTAAAATTGAACGTAGTAGACTCTGCTCTTGCTGTAAAAGTTCTAAAAATAAATGGAGTTCATCAACCTCTTGATGATTATTTTTTATGGCTAATGATTGAGCATCGATGATTCCTTTTTGCAAGCGCTCTGTCATTCGATTTAAATCCATTTTCCTCACTCCATTTGACCAATTTTGACCTATTACAATTATTATAAATGATTTGTCACAATATGTAAAAAAAAACGAAATAAAAGCCACCCAGAAAGGATGACTTTACTTCTAACTTTTTATGGTTTAGGATCGTATGTCCAGATTCGATTGTGATTCGAGTTCTCTGGAAAGGAGTCCCCAGCTTTAAGTCTAATCCGCTTTGGATTAACGACACCACTACCAGTTTCACCAATCTCCATATATATACCATTGTTAGGTGCCCTATCTCCTGCTTTAAACTGGCGATTTTGCCCCATTTTTTTGTCCCTCCTTTTTGAAGTACAACATTATTATTTCCAATTAGGCAATGTCCATTAGAGGAATATCTTGTATATTTTTTTGGCTTACTACATTAGTTTTTGACGATTGTATGTATTTATGTCACAATTATTGATATATATTCTTTGTTAACAATATAATTATAGTGATATCTAATAAATGTAACCTTGACTGTTATTCATTTTGTTAGCAAATTTGCGATTGAGTTCGCCTATTAAAGGTGGGAAATAGCATGCAGTCATTAAAAGAAGTACCAGTTAAATTAACGAAACTGTTTGAGACAGTTCACCATATGAAAAAGATAGAAAAAGGTTCTTTTCTTTTCCAAGAAGGTTCTGTTGCTGAGGAATTATATATTGTTCACAGTGGGATTGTTCAAATCAGCAAAATTATTCCTGATGGACGAGAGCTTACCTTAAGACTGTGTTCAAAAGGGGACTTTATTGGTGAGTTAAACATATTCTCTCCTGCCTCTCGGTATTTACTAAGTGCACGTGTTATTGAAAGCGGCGAGGTCGCAGTCATAAAGAAAGATGTCCTTGAAGAAAAACTTTCAAAGGATCATGAGTTATCTCTAGAGTTTATGAAATGGATGAGCCTTCAATATCGAAAAACACAAACAAAATTTCGAGATTTGGTTCTCCACGGTAAAAAAGGTGCGCTTTATTCGACACTTATTAGAATAACAAATAGTTATGGTGTCAAAACAGAAAAAGGAATCCTGATCGATTTACCTTTAACTAATCAGGAACTTGCTAACTTCTGCGGTACCTCGCGTGAAGTCGTCAATCGTTTGCTAGGTGATTTACGAAAACTAGGAATCATCTCCATTGATAAAGGATCGATTACCATTCATGATCTCGATCATTTGAAAAATGAAATCGATTGTGAAGAATGTCCAACAGAAATTTGTAAAATAGATTAGATAAAAAATCGGCCCCTTATAAAAGGACCGATTTTTTTATTATACTAACGTAATTTGAATAATCATTACTGCAAAGAAGAGAGCGGAGTTAACAATTTCATACACTCCAATTTTCATGGGCGATAGTGGTTTGCCATAAAAAGCAATGGCTCTTATTAAGCTAGGGATATAAGCAATAGCTACCACCCAATAACCCATTCCCCACAAGACTACCAATAAAACATGGTATATCCAGGAGATCCACTTAAATGACAGATTCTTCTTTTCTCTAATCATCGTTTTAACATAAAAGGTGCAGCCAAGGAAAAATAGGATCGAGACACTAAAAACTAATATGGCACCCGCAGTTACCTCTCCTTGCCCCAAATAGCTACTTGCAAGACCTGCTATCGAAAAAGCTACTATAGCACTTAAATCATTCATAAGTGCACGATCTTTATTTTTAGAAGTAAAATAAGCATTTATTATAAAACACGGAATCATCAAAAACCCAAAATAAATGATTGAAGGCATTGTAATAAACGGTACTAACAAAAATAATAATGCTGGTAACATGTAAATTGCAGTCCATTTAGCATAAAATGTGATCTTTTTCTTTTTAAAAAGTAGGAGCATCGGGTATGTGGCTAAGTACAATAGAAGCCAGCCAATAAAGAATGGAATATGTTGCCACATGAAACCACCATTAATCACACCTAGCCAAAATGGAATGATTGTCATTGCCCAAGCACCATGTTGTTTTGGTAAAAATAACTTCATTTCTTTCACTCCTTTTACCTTCATAGGTTAAATATAAAGGAGCAAAAAAGAATGGTAAGTGAAACAAATCACAAAAAAGGCAAAGAAAAAAGAAGGTTAACTACCTTCTAACAAATTTGTCACTTTTTCTACTGTAGAGAAAAGAGAAATACCTCCAACCTAATTTAACATACCGAATTTAATCCCCAAACACGATATTTAAAAAAGGAAAAAAGTATTTCCTTTTGCTCTTTTCATACTATAAAATAAACAAACATATAATCCCCACTACCAATTATATCCTATGGACACAAAAATGTCATTAAAAAAGGTTTTTTTTTGACAATTCCATTAACATTTATCTTCAATTTTTTGAACACACTTTTTTATGTTCTGAGTAATTAAATGAACGGATGCTTCATCATCAATATGAAAGGAGGGTATTTCCAATTGAATGCTATCCCGAATGCTATCTTCCCAATAGATAATCCAGCTGATATTATCTACTTTATCCAGAAGAGATAAATCAGCCTTATCTCTAAGTATTAGTAACTTTGGATATAGTTCCAGCTTATGTCCTTCAATTAAAATGACATCCGCTTTGAAAAATTCCATTAACCGAATTTGTTCTGCAAGGCTCCAATTAGAATCTTCCGCTTGTAAAATGAGCCTGCCATCACCTTCTACAAGTGTCGCAAGCGCTCCAGCCTCGAGATGTCGCCCTGTATCTTTTCCTCGTTCACCTTCAGGTTTCCCGCCATGCCCGTGATGCTTAATAGTGACCGCCTTCAATCCTTCTTTGGTCAATGCTTGAATCAAACGGATTAAAAAAGTAGTTTTCCCGCTATTTTGATAGCCTACTACTTGGAAAATGACCGGTTTTACCACGGCCATTCACTACCATCCTGATCCTCAAGCAATAACACATCTACAATACAACCCGCTTCAAAGCCCCTTGTTCCCCCAGGTAGAATCATTAACGAATTGGCACCTGCAAGACTCATAATGATATTGGACTTGTCTAAACCGCTAGGGGTTGCCTTAAGCATGCCATCTTTAATTGATACCGAACTCCGAACAAACCTTGTAAAAGGATTTGCTTTTAAAAAATCTACCTCTAGCTGAGCCTTTTCGCTGCGTAAATGTGGTTTTTCAGAAAATAATAACTTACGAATGATGGGACGAGCGAATAATTCAAATCCGACATAGCATGCTGATGGATTACCTGATAGTCCAAATAGAAGCTTGCCATTTAGTTGTGCAACAGTCGTTACACTTCCTGGTCTCATCGCTACTTTGTTAAATAAAACTTCTGCACCAAGTTTTTCATAAATGGCTGGGAGGTAATCAAAATCTCCCACGGAAACTCCTCCAGTTGTAACAAGCAAATCCACTTTATCTATAGCATTTCTCACTGCTTCAAAACATGTATCAAAATCATCCGGTAGTTTGCCCAAATATTCAACAATTGCACCTGTCCGGAGGATTTGTGCCGAAATCATATGTGAATTACTATTACGTATCTTTCCAGGAACAAGTTTTTCATCCACGTTTAATAATTCGGTTCCAGTTGCAAATAATCCGATACGTGGTTTTTTAGCGACTGGGACATTATTATATCCAAATGTAGCCAGCATTGCTTGTATCCCTGGATTAATAATATTTCCTTTTTTCACAAGTACCTCGCCTTTTTTGGCGTCTTCCCCGCGATAGGATACATTATCACCTGTCTTAAAACTTCTTTTAATAGACATATACGGAATGCCGTCTCTTTCAAATGCCTTTGCTACCTCAAACATTACAACCGCATCTGTACCCTCTGGCATCATCGCCCCAGTCATTATTCTTACTGCCTCATATTCCTTAATAACCTTAGAAGATATTAAACCTGCACCAATATGGTCAACTACTTTAAATTCTACTGGATTCTTTTGCGATGCTTCATATGTATCCATTGCCCTAACAGCAAAGCCATCATAAGGCGCCCTGTCAAAATGAGGGACATCACTTGTTGCGATTAAATCCTCTGATAAAAATCGTCCATAGCTTTCATCTATTGAAACATATTCTGTTGTTCCATTAAGTTGATACTCCATTATTTTTTTGACGGCTTCCCCGATAGGAATCGGCTTTCTTCTTTCTATCACACTGCTCAGCTCCTGCCTGCACACTTCTAGATTTTACTATTTCCATTCTCTTATCATTATAAGCCTAACGAATTGACACAAACATATCAAATATCACAAATTAAGCAAATCTTTAATTTTAAAAAACATTTACTATGTGTGATTCAGGTCACCTAATTATTTCCGGGAATCCATTATGCTTATGTTAGAAACTAACAGCCTTACAAATTAAAGGAGGATATATTATTATGACGACTTTCTCAATTACACCAAATACATTAGTTAAAGATATTGTTAATAAGTTACCAAAGACTGCGGATGTTTTTAAAAAAATGCGGATTGACTTTTGCTGTGGCGGCAATATCCCATTATCAGAGGCAGCAGCACAACTTGACCTTAATATGGACCATCTATTAAATGAATTAAATAACGTATTTGAAAAAAGCACCTCTACTGAAACTAACATGGACGTATGGACTAAATCAGATTCCAATACAATCATTGATCATGTGATTACAAATTACCACCGTGTTTCTGAAGAAGAACTGGCTAACCTTAGCCCATATGTCACAAAGGTATCTCGTGTTCACGGAGATAATCATCCTGAACTATTAAAGGTTTATGAGCTTTTCTATGAATTCAAAAAGGAATTAATGGAGCATATGGCTAAGGAGGAAGAGGTTGTTTTCCCTATTATTAAGCAATTAGCTGATGGCACCGTTGAAAATCGTGAAGAAGCCATTAATATGATTATTGAGCTTGAAAAAGAACATGATCATGCTGGTGAGATTTTAAGACAAATTCGAGAGGTTACTTCTGATTACACACTACCATTAGATGCTTGCGGAACATACCGTTTAGTTTACAAGCGTTTAGAGGATTTAGAAGGTTTAACTTTTATGCATGTTCATTTTGAGAATAATATTTTGTTTCCAAGGTATATGTAGGACGAATGGAGAAGCTGGCAACAGCTTCTTTTTTTCTCCCTGTTAAACTGGACTGTTGAATGGAGCTCCAGGCACTTCGCTTTCCGCGGGCAGTCCGGGAGCCTCCTCGTCGCTTTGCTCCTATGGGGTCTCCCGTGACTTGCTCTTCCCGCAGGAGTCTCGTGCCTTCCGCTCCATTCAACAGGGTTTTAATTCAACAAATACCTCTATCAAACCTTTCAAAAAAACCCTCTCACTAGAAGAGGGTTAGCCGCCGATATAGGACATTTCTATTTTCTTGCGGTTTTTAGCTGTTTCTTCGGTTCTTTCGTCTGAATACCTGTCATCTCTTCCATTCCAGATAGATGTAACACGCGCAGCCAATTCCTCGTCAGTTGCTCCATTTCTCATGAAGTTTCTGATATCATGTCCATTTCCATTAAATAAACATGTGAAGAGTTGACCATTAGCTGATAGTCGAGAACGCGTACAGCTGCTACAAAAGGACTCTGAAACAGAAGGAATAAATCCTACATTTACATCCGTGTCTTTGTAATTATACAGCTTTGCCACTTCACCAAAATAAGCTGGGTCTAAGTTTTCAAGCTGATAATGTTCTTTTAACATCAGATAAATTTGTTTCTTCGTAATCACATCATCCATTTTCCAGCCATTCGTTGAACCAACATCCATATATTCAATAAAGCGAAGTTCCAAGCCATTGTTCTTGCAGTAATCAGCCATTGGGATAATTTCGGAATCATTCAAGCCTTTCTTAACCACCATATTAATCTTAACTCCCAGACCCGCCTCTTTAGCGGCAGCGATTCCATCTAATACAGGCTTAGTCCCAATACCACGGCCATTGATTTGACCGAACAATTCATCATTTAGGGTATCAAGGCTAACATTCACACGTTTAAGACCAGAATCTTTTAATTTCTGAGCTAACTTTGGTAGCAGTACCCCATTAGTCGTTAACCCAATATCATGGAGTCCCTCAATATTTGATAACTTCTCCACTAACAACGGCAAGTCCTTGCGAAGCAATGGCTCCCCGCCAGTCAAACGGATTTTTTCAACACCGAGACCGACAAAAATCTTTGCTACCCGTTCGATTTCTTCATATGTCAACAAAGCGCTTGTAGGTAGAAATTCAAAATCATCACCAAACTGATCGGCAGGCATACAGTATTGACAGCGAAAATTACAACGATCGATGACAGAAATTCTTAAATCCCGTAATGGTCGATCAAATTTATCTTTAATAATGGTCTTTTCCATTCATATCAACTCCATTATTTTCAAGTTGCTAGATTTATAGTAAGTATAACAATAATTCATAATAAAGGCAGTTACAATATTCACTATCTTAACATTTCTTAACATACTTTTCGTTATAACTGTTGACGATTTTAGAACAAATGCTTATAGAATAAAGATTTATTTAAATTATAATCTATTTCCACTTATTATTTAATGATTATAACTAAGTTTTCACTATATCGTCATTGTTTACCTGTTTAGATTGATAAATGATGCGTTAAAATGTAACTAATAATCTAAATAGAAAAGAATCCATTTAAAATATACTTTGAGGTGAGCATTCATGAATACTGCAATCAAACCTACCCATTCAATAGAAATTAAAGAATTACTCAAATTTGCAGATCGTAGATTCAAAAGCGAACGAGGAACATTCCTATTTCAAGAAGGAATGGTCGCTGAAGAACTTTACGTCATTATTTCCGGTAAAATTCAAATAAGTAAAATCACCTCTGATGGTCGCGAACTATCCTTAAGGATTTGTGGAGAGAATGATATTTGTGGTGAGTTAACACTCTTTACCGATAGCCCAAGATACCTACTAAGTGCGAAGGTTTTAGAAGAAGGCGAAATTGTCTCAATCAAAAAGAACGTTATTGAAAGCGAAATTTTTCAAAATAGTAAGCTTGCTTTTGAATTTTTGAAATGGATGAGCGATCATTTTCGCAAGACACAAACAAAATTTCGCGACCTTGTCTTAAACGGTAAACGTGGAGCACTTTTTTCCACACTAATTAGAATGACTAATAGCTACGGTGTTCATAAAGATAATGAAATATTAATTGATTTACCGCTAACCAATCAGGAGTTAGCTAACTTCTGCGGAACATCACGCGAAAGTACCAACCGTATCTTAAGTGAATTAAAGAAAGATAAAATCATTTCCGTTAAGAAAGGTAAAATTACCATCTTGAATCTTCAGTACTTAAAAGATGAAATCGGCTGTGAAAATTGTTCAGCTGTATATTGTAATATTGAGTAGCAAAAAGGGAGCAATCGAATCTGATTGCTCCCTTTTTTAGTCCCTTACTGTGCCTGTTTTTCTCTTAATGCTTTTGGAATATAGACACAGAATGGTTCGCTTTCCAGGTAATCACCTGTCATCGCGTAGGCTCTTGATCTTGAGCCGCCACAAACATGTCGGAACTCACACACTCCGCATTTTCCTTTATATTGGTCCGGATCTCTTAAAGATTTGAAAACCGGTGATTCACGATAGATCTCTGATAACGGAGTTTCACGGACATTTCCACACTTAACAGGCAGTAAACCACTAGGATATACATCACCAATATGGGAAATAAATACAAAACCATTTCCATCATTCACGCCTTTTGGTGCACGACCTAACCCATCAATTGAACCTGTTAAACCTTGTTCAGTTAATGCCGTTAAGTAATTGATTTCATCTGCTTGTTCCTTCGCTTCTCTCATCTTTTGCTGAATAACCACACGGCGGTAATGCTGTGCTGCTGTTGTTTTAATATCAAAAGAAACTCGCTTACTTAGGTCATATAGCCATCTAAAGACCTTTTCATGTTCCACAGGAGAAATCATGTCCGATTCTTGTCCTCTCCCAGTAGGAACAAGGAAAAAGACGCTCCATAATACGCAATCCAAATCTTCAACCATTTTTGCCATTTCATCAAGGTATTCAATATTATATCTTGATATTACAGTATTAATTTGAATCGGAATTTCAAGCTCATGCAGATATTTAATTCTTTCCATCGTCAAATCAAAGGATCCAGCTGTACCACGGAAATGGTCATGCACTTCTGCTGACGGACCATCAATACTAAAAGCCCAACGAGAAAGTCCAACATCCTTCGCCTTTTCAATCGCCTCTTTTGTTACATTCGGTGTGGCACTTGGTGTCATTGATACTCTCACACCTTTTTCTACCGCATATTTGGCGATATCAAAAACATCTTCCCTCATTAGTGGGTCTCCACCAGTAAATACAAGCATCGGATTATTCATTTCATATATTTGATCAATTAAATTTTTGCCTTCTTCAAATGTTAATTCGCGAGGATCTCTTCTATATTGTGCTTCAGCACGGCAATGTAGACATTTTAATTGACATGCACGTGTAAGCTCCCAAATTACGATAAACGGATCCTTATTAAAATCACGGCCAAAAGCCATATGAAACGCCTCCTAACAGCCACTTCAAATACAAACAGCCTTAATACCTGTATTATAATGTTGTGTATAGTAGTTTAAAGTGAACTATCTCACAAATGGAGACCGAAATTTGGACAAATTGTGGACATAGAATAAAAAGCGGAAGCGACCGTTTTGCGACGTATGGACTGGAGCGCTCCGCATGAGATAAAGGATACACGAAGAGCGTTAGCGATTCGATGTTGACTTATCGTAAGGAGGAGAGCGAAGTCCACTAGTCGCTGGGCGCTGGAGCTGGATTCAGAAAGAAACGGCAAAGTTTCTGCCGTTTCTAGGAGATGGTTATTACTTCATATTTAGCGGAAAGCTCAACAAAATCGGCCATTCCACTAATTTTTCCAACGCTTAGTTTTTCTTGAACCTCATAATGGTCCACACATGTTTTACATGCTAAAATCTCGACACCTTTTTGCTCTAGTTCCCGCAAGTGAACGGAAACAAATGAATCATCTGTCATCGCCAGAACACCGCTGTTCATACAAAAAACAGCTATGGGTAAAACATCCCGTTGTTTCAAAACAGTAAAAAACGTTTCTAGAATATTCTCACCTAACTCTTTACTACCACGGCCGAGTTGATTTGAACTAACTAATACCACTTTGTTCTTCATATTTTTACTCCTATTCGCTTAACGAATCCCTAAAGCAATCTTCGCATAACGTGACATCATATCTTTGCTCCATGGCGGGTTAAAAACTATATTTACTTCTACTTCTTTTACCTCTGGAATATCCACTAGTGCTCTTTTTACCTGATCAACAATTGTACCTGCAAGAGGACAACCCATTGATGTTAAAGTCATGGTAATGGTTGTGTTCCCCTCGTCATCCATTTGGGCATCATAGACTAATCCTAAATTAACAATATCAACACCTAACTCTGGATCTATAACTAATTCCAAAGCACCCATAATATTTTCTTTTAATTCTTCATTCATTTTCATTCACTCCTCTTATATTAATGTAACAAGAATTTCTCAAACCATTCAATGGTTGCTTTTAAACCTTCTCTGCTCACCTTGTGATCCGCTCGTTCATCCACAATAAAATGAAGATTCTCTGGCAACTCTTCATAATCCTTTTTTATAGAAAGGAAAAATTGGTAAGTGAACTCGAACGGAACAATCGGATCTTTTTTACCATGCCAGAATAATACTGGACGTCCTTCCAATTTTTCTGGTTGAAAACTCAAATCATATTGACGAAGGATGGATAATTGCTCTGAAATTTGAGTTTCTTTGAGTGGAAGCTTGATTTCTTGGCTTTGAAGTTGGTCCATTTGCCAAAGAGAATATTTTTCATAGGCCGGCATCCCCATTAAGCTAACTGCTGCTTTTACCCATTTATATTTTGTTAAAGCGCCTAATGTAACCATTCCGCCCATTGAAGTACCAGCTAGACCAATTCTTTCTGGGTCAGCTAACCCTTCCTGTACATAGTATTCCTTCAAATCATTTAATTCATGGATGGTTTTTATGACAATTCCCCAAAAATGCCCATAGGAGTTTTCCTCCGATATCCCTTGAGCGCGTTCTCCATGGTATAATGCTTCGGGAAGGATAACTCGAAATCCCTTTTCCGCTAATAAATAGGCATAGTGGAGATTATGCTCCTTGGCACTGGTAAATCCATGGCTAAAAATAATAAAAGGAAGTTTTTCTTGATGCACATTCTTCTTAACAATATGTAACATTGGAATTTGGTTTATTAAACGATTTTCAACGATAACCAATTGAAAAACCTCCTGAAGCTAAAACTATTATAACGGTATGTAGAAACTTTTGAAGTGAATTTTTTTACACATTGGGTATAAAATTGTTAACATAGTAATTATAGAAATATTCAACCCATTTTTCCAGCATCTGAAAAAACCATAGTTGTAGTGTATCATGTAGAAGAACTTAAATCTAAAGCTATGACTTAAATTACGAAAAAGAAGGAGTCATTATGGCAGATAAACATTTAATTGCATTAGATTTAGATGGAACCTTATTAAAAGATGATAAAACGATTTCCTTAAAAACAAAGGAAATCCTAAGAAAAGCCCGAAATGAAGGACATATAGTCATGATTGCAACTGGGCGTCCATACCGATCAAGCGAACGATATTATCACGAATTAGAGTTAGACACACCAATTGTCAATTTTAATGGTGCTTTCATGCATCACCCACGCAATCGTAACTGGGGGGCTTATCATGAGCCATTAGATATTAAAGTTGCTAAAGATATTGTTGAAGCCTGCCGTTCATTTCAGTTTCACAATATTATTGCAGAGGTAATTGATGATGTCTATCTTCATTACCATGATGAAAAGCTTTTAGATATCTTTAGTATGGGCAATCCCAAGGTAACAACCGGTGATTTAGCCAATTTTTTAAATGATTCTCCAACAAGCTTATTAATTCATACAGAGGAGCACCACTTAAAGGAAATTCGCCAGCATTTATCTGATGTACATGCGGAAGTGATTGATCACCGCAGCTGGGCAGCTCCTTGGCATGTAATTGAAATAATAAAGACAGGCTTAAGTAAGGCTGTTGGATTAAAAAAGGCATCTGAATATTTCAATATCCCTCCAGAAAGGATTATTGCCTTCGGTGATGAGGATAACGATCTAGAGATGCTTGAATATGCAGGTTATGGTGTCGCTATGGGCAACGGGATAGACAAGGTAAAAAATATTGCCAATGAAGTAACCCTTACGAATGAGGAAGACGGTGTAGGTGTATTTTTGGCTGATCTGTTAAACATTAAATAATTGTTCTCAACCTTGTGTGTTTGGAGCTCCAGTACTTTGCTCGAAGCACCAAAGTTTTCCTAAATGAAATTCTTTAATTGGAGCATACTATTTTTTGAGGCAGTGTTACTGCCTCAGTGCGAGCTCACCAAATTGGAGGGATTCGAATGGGTAAACGAAACAAATCAAAACGCTTTGTCCAGCAAGGAAAGGATACCGTTAGTAAGCATGGCGAACGTTTTCCTTATCATATGACCTACGCCGAAGCAGAAGCTCAAAAAATGGCGAACGTACATGAATCCTCGCTTGGAGGAATATAACGATGGGTAACCAATTGTTCCAGGAAGCAAGAAGATTTGTTGAGATGGCAAAGAACGCCAACCCTGCTGATCGCGACGCTGCTGTTGGGAAGGCAAAGAATGCTCTAAGTTCTGCTTTCGCTAATTCGACCGTCGCAGAACAAAGTCAGCTCCAAGAAATGCAAAACGAGCTTGAACAACTGCAATAAGAAAGAAAGCTGGCATGATTACACATCATGTCAGCTTTCTTTTTTATAGTTATGTTAAATGCAATGAATAATTGATTTTATACCCCTGTTGATTTGTGCGTAAGGCACGAGACTCCTCGAAAATGCTATCGCATTTTCTTCGTGCGTGGGCCAATTCAAAGATGCTATCCAATGTCCTGCGGGAGCAGCGGGACAGGTGAGACCCCACAGGCGCTGTGCGCCGAGGAGGCTCACCGCACGCCCCGCGGAAAGCGAAGTGCCTGGAGCGCAAATCAACAGAAATGTTTAGATTAATCCCTGCGGAAAAATCCAAAAATTCCAGTTGTTTGTATAATATTAGTAAAAGCATTCGGGTCAATCTCTTTAATAATCCTTTCTAAATCAAAAAGCTCGTAACGAGTAATTACAATCATCATAATATCCCTTGGCTCATTCGAAAAAGCCCCCTTTGCAGGAATCATCGTTATCCCCCGAACTAGCTGTGAATGTATGGCTGCTTTTAGCTCATCTGCCTTCTTTGTAATGACCATCGCTGTCAGCTTGGCATGACTTGTATGTATCGTGTCAACGACCTTTGTAGAGGCATATAAAGACACAATGGTGTAAAGAGCCTTTTCCCATCCAAAAAGGAATCCAGCTGAAACAATGATAAATCCATTTAAAATAAACAAATAAGTGCCAATCGGCTTATCTTTCATTCGCGATAATACCATCGCTATGATGTCTACACCTCCTGTTGATGCACCCCATTTTAATGTTATTCCTACACCTACAGCCACGATCACGCCGCCAAAAACAGCGTTCAGCAGGATGTCTGCGGAAACCTGTTTGATTGGTATGAGTTCTAAAAATAGCGAGGACATGGCAACACTTAAAAAGCTGTATATCGTAAACGACTTCCCTACCTTTAGCCAGCCAAGAATCGCTACTGGAATATTAAGTGCCAGTAGAAGAAAGCCCATTGAAATATTAAGTGGTGTTTGTTCACTCAATACCTTTGAGAGTAATTGAGCCACTCCTGTAAAGCCGCTAGAATAAACATTAGCAGGAATTAAAAAGAAATTGATGGCTAGTGCGTTTAAGAATGCCCCTACTATTACAACAACTACCTTTTTTGATTGAGTCCACAGCATCCTACCATTCCTTTCATCCTTATGGATTGTTTAGTTAATTTCTTTACTATATAATTGTATTTTTTGATTGAAACCGATAAACTGAAAATATATTAGTTTGAAAGTAGGTGAGCTTCATGCAGGTAAAAATACTGGCTGACAGCGCATGCGATTTACCTAAAGATTTTTACAATGAATCTAACGTCACATTATTTCCGTTAAGGGTTCATGTAAATGGTCAAGAATATGAAGATGTTAAAACAATTGATGCAAAGACGGTATATGATGCCATCCGTAGTGGTCAAGTACCCAAGACATCACAGGTTTCTCCTCAATTATTTGAAGAAGTTTTTACGAAAATGGCTGAAAACAATGAAGAGGGAATATATATTGCCTTCTCATCTGAACTTTCAGGTACATATCAGACTTCTGTTATGATTCTTGACCAAGTGAAGGAAAAATATCCAAACTTTAATTTAACAATCGTTGATACTAAG
>JAQSXG010000490.1 GCA_029256785.1 Neobacillus sp. | reverse complement strand
ATTCCACATCGTGTCCGTGTTCACAGACAATCAGTCCATCCGTTTCTAATAATGCATGTTCAGTTATTTTCTCCATTAACTTGATAAGTTCCTGCTTTTTATACGGCGGATCTAAAAATATGTAATTGAAACACATTTCTCTTTTAACAAGCGCCTTTAGTGCTCTATCGGCATCATTCCGATATACCTCAGCTTTGTCCTCCATTGAACAGGCTTTAATATTCTCATGGATCACTTGAATAGCCTTGCCATCACGATCAATAAAAATAACTTTATCTAAACCTCGACTAAGCGCCTCAAGCCCTAATCCACCACTACCAGCAAAAAGATCTAGACCCATTCCTCCATCAAAATATGGTCCAATCATATTAAACAGAGCTTCCTTCACTTTATCCGTTGTCGGTCTCGTTGTATTACCCGGAACTGCCTTTAATCCTCTGCCTTTACAAACACCAGATACAACCCTCATATTATCACCACTATTTTTCAAAAATCATTTTTAACATACTTGTTTATCCTATCATAATTGCATAAACTAGCCAAATAACACATTACGGAGATACTTTTCCTTCTCAAAAAATAATTTTCGCACACGTATAAGGTTGACTGTTATGGGGATAATGTTACTAACAACATCAATTCGAGGATGTTGTTGCCAACCGCGGAGAAGACTTACGTTTCCCCATAAGTTCTTCCTCCGGTTTCTCCTCTCCCTTTGCCTTCTATCCTTTTTGAGGATGTAGAAGGACCCTGCAGATTATGTCTGCAGGGTTTTTTCTTTTTTGAATGATGCCGTGAAACTGATTTAATGGTAAAGTAAGGGTGAAATTTAATTAAAAGGGGAGTTTTCTTTGATACAACGCTTTATAGAATTAGGTGAAGGTTATTCTGATATATATGAATTACTAGAATTAGCAAGAGCTAATAAGCATCGAATCGTTCATATGATGGCTTTTCACAGCACGGTTGGAGACAGACAGGCAACCTCTTTGGCAGTGATCTTGCAACCGACCGACCCAGGGAAATTTCAAGCCCTCTATATCTGTCGCGAAGGAATTCCTAATCCTAATTTCACACCAAATAAACGCTATGACCTTTTTCAACAAATAGCTGAGGAGCTTGATAAGCAAGTTATTGAACTTTCAGTCAAACCTTCAACAATGTTTCATGAAAAAGAACTGTATTACCAACATTTAATTGGTATTTTAAGACTAAACCATTATCTTAAACCTTTACAGTAAAAGGTGAGGGCAAATTAGCCCTCACCTGTTTAAATTCCCATTTTATAATCGTATTCCTTAGCTTTATCTGGAGCTGCATTCTCAAATTCCATTTTTAAGAAAGGTTTATAAGAAGGTTCTACTTTCTTAACAAATGAAAAGGAATTTAGCTTATCCATAATTCCATCAAGATCCTCTTGATTGCAATATAATACGACATATTTAAGCTTTTTTGAGACGTAATGAACATTACCAAAACGTCTTAACATTTTTGCTTGTTTTAGTGAGTAAAGCCAAACAACTAATCCTTGTCTTTGTATGAACATTCCTTTTTCCCCTTCAATAACCATCATATTCCTTAGTCTAGCATAGTGAAACGTACATTTTCAATTCATACTTTATTTAATAAAAAAACCGGCTTGTGATAAGCCGGTTTTTAGCCGCAATTACAGCTTCCGCCGCCACCACAGCCACTGCTATGTGAGTTGCCTGTATCAAAGAATGGGTTGCCGGTAGGAACTTTAATATGCGGGGAAACGGCACCACCTACTATCATGCTTACAGCATCAAGTAAAAATTGTAAATCGTTTTCCGCTAATCTAAATTCAGCAACTAGCGGGTCTAAATCCATATCACGCTTATATTGGCGGATTTCACCCATTACCTTTTTATAATCTGGATGATATTTACCAAATCGTTGAACTTCTTCATAAAGTTCCTTAAGTTTTGCGAATTTATTAATCTTTTGTTGTGATTCTTTATTATGACGGAGCTTATATAAACAAATCTGATATTGTTCTACAATGTCAGATTCTAAAATCATCTTTGCTAAGTGATCTGCTTGGTCTAATAATTCTATTCTCTCAATTGTAGCAAGCATGTACGCACACCTCCTTACCCATTTTACCATGAATGAATACAGAATGTGAAATAAACGATTAACTAGAGATATTTACTATAAATTCTTTCATTAATCCATATGGTTCATTATTTAAGCTTACGACTTCGAGCTTTATCCTATGCTGACCAGCAGGAAGACTTTTTAAGATAAAAGCTGCCGATACAACTTCCTGACTTTTCTTTCCGTCAATTGAAACAATTAGCTTTCCAACTTTTTGCCTTGTTTTTTCTGATTGTCGAAAGCTAATTCCTGATAGGATGCATTCAACAAAAATATTATTGCCCTTTACTTGGTGCTCCACAGAAAATGATGGCGTCTTACCTTGATTTTTTTGGTTAACAGGGACGGCTTCTGCTTGTGTTAAGTTTGACATGATTAGTAAAATGGCTATGATTATTTGCGGTAAAATTTTTTTCACGTAAATCACTCCTTACCAAATATTGTTCGCCTCCTTTAGGTTTTTTACTCTATTATTGAATGAAAAAAAGAATCACATTTGTATGTGATCCTTGCTAGTTTTGGTCTTTCATTGATTGGAACATGTAGAACATCATTGAGGCCATTTGCACATTGTTTGAAAATTTTTCTACTTGATGTGGGATGGTCTTTTTATAATAATGTAAGGATTCTATTTCTAATGACTGTAAGTCATAAGGGTTCCTTGAAAGCTTCCGGTACCATAACGGCTGCTCTCTAACAAACTTTTTTAGTTCCTTTTTATCATTTAAAAATTCAAATAGTTCTCTTCTCATTTAATAAGTTCCTCTCTGTTAATCTTTACGAAATAAAAATGGATGTCTTGGTGTATTCGTCTGTTTTACTTGATTCACTTTATTAGACCCTTGTAATTGGGAAAGTACACCTTGAATGGATCCCAATGCTTGACTTAAGTTATTAATGTAATGTTGTACCTGTTCCGGATCCATTTTTTGTACTGTCCCTAAAATTGTCGAAATCCAATCACCTTTTTTATCTGTGCTTTCATCTGACTTTAAATTGTTTTCGGACTTTACTGTTTCCCATCTTGAATCGTCCTCGCCAAGGAGATACCAATCTTCATATAATTCCTGCCATGTTGCTTTCCCTTTCCGCACTTCAAGAATTAACTTTGGATTACTTCTCACAAATTCTTTAAAATTAACTACGGAAGGATGTAATTTTTTTGGCATCATTACTCACCCCTGCCCAAATAATTGCCTATATTACGATATGTTAAGACAACAAAATGGTGAAAACTCACCTTACTGTAAAAATAGTGCAATTAATGGTAAGATGACTTCAGATAAAAGCATGAGAGAGGGAATTAAACATGAAAGACCACTTACGACAATTATTTAACAAATGTATTGAACAAGGTTCGGATGAAGAAATACGTGCACTCGGACATGTATTAGAAGGTATTGAAAAAAAAATAGATAAAACAATTCTACAATATGTTGATGGATTACTACATATGGATAGAGTAATCGATAAGGAAAAGAAAACTTGTGTCATTACCATTCCTATTAATCCTTTGATAAATAATTCTTTAGATATTGTCCATGGAGGAATAACTGCAACATTACTTGACACCGCTATGGGATCTTTAGCTATCTCTGGATTACCAGATGGTTATACAGCAGTGACAAGCCAACTGAACATTCATTATATAGCTCCAGGAATAGGTGATTCACTCTGTTGCAAGGCTGAAGTTATTCACCAAGGATCGAAGACATCCGTCATTTCCGGAGAGGTTTATCGAAATGATGGAAAAAAAGTTGCATATGCCACAGGTACTTTTTTTACTATTCAAAAATAGACAATAAGGAGAATGAGCTAAAAATGGTAACCGCCATTGTAATTCCAATCATCTGCCTCTATTTTTTTTGGCTTACAAAAAAAGAAATAGAGGAACACGATATCAAATGGCTCGCAGCGGGTGAAGTTAAACAAGAGGCAAT
>JAQSXG010000489.1 GCA_029256785.1 Neobacillus sp. | reverse complement strand
AATCGGCTAAATTCATCCGACATCATCATTTTATCTCCCAACACACTATTTGAGCAGTATATTTCAAATGTGTTGCCGGAGCTCGGTGAGGGTGAAGTGAAGTCTATTGTGTTTGACGATTTGGTGAGCAGCAGTTTGACAGGCAAAACAAGGTTCCAGTCTCGTTACGACCAAACCGAAATGCTGATCTCCTGTGCAGTCCCCGCTGAAAAAGAACTTCAAAAACAGTCGATGGCATTCAAGATGTCCAGAGCCTTTGGCAAAATACTAAACAGGTATGCAAACAGCCTCCCCACTTCACATATCGCCTTTACAGATATTGAGTACGATGGAAAAACCGTTTTCACCGGACAGTATCTTAAAGACCGCTTGTTGCAAATGGACGGCAATATGAGCTTAACACTGAAGCTAAGCCATCTTCGGCATCATATTTTTGAGAAAATCCATGAGATGCGCAAGGACCGGATGCCCAAGCTATTGCTGCAAGCAAGGGAAGACACTGAGCATCCTTTTGATTGGGAGGAATATGCGCGGGAGCTGTCTATAGAGGAAAGTACCCGTCTTGCCCAACTGGTTGATGGATTTATCAAGTTGGACAGTGTTGCGCTCTACAAAAAACTGATCAACACGGAAAATCTGTTGTTTTCGTTTTCAGAAGGCATTGACTTGCCAGATAACATTGATGCAATACTTCATTACTCACAGAGGCTGCTCACCGGTACTACTCTTCAAAATGAGGATGCCTTGGCTGCAACATACCTTCAGCTATTGATTGGTGCAAAGGATATCTATAAGCAGATCCGTCAGGTCGTAGTGGACGAAGCGCAGGACTACTATAGTCTCCATTTTGAGATATTGAAGTTGCTGTTCCCAAACGCACGGTATACCATTTTAGGCGACATCAACCAAACCATTGAAAAACAGGAAAATATGACACTTTATGAAAGAATCACCGAGATCATACAGCCCGTCAGCTCCTGTCTAATGGTTATGAACAAAAGCTTTCGATGCACGAAAGAAATTCTTACATTTAGTATGCAGTTTCTGGACAATGACACTCCCTTTGAGAGCTTTAACCGCAGTGGTGATTCGCCACAGCTTATAGAAGCCCCCGACATTGATTTGCTGGATGAGAAAATTGTGGAAGAAACCATTTACAGCAAAAACAAAGGCTACCAATCCGTCGGAATTATATGTAAGGATGCCCATGACGCAGAAGTCCTTCATGGCCGCTTAAAGGATAAAATAAATATCCATCTGGTGCGTTCGGGCGATAATTTGGATACAGCGGGAGTGTTTATCATCCCCATAACCATGTCAAAAGGTCTGGAGTTTGATTCTGTTCTAATTTATGGCGTAGACATGAACTTATATCATTCAGCCGATGATAAGAAGCTGCTTTATATCGCCAGCACTCGCGCACTACACCGGCTAAACCTGTTTTACAGCGGTGAAAAAAGTCCGTTGCTTCAAGGAGGTATTATAGAATGACATTGGATATAATTATTTCTCTATTAAGTGAGGTCATAAGTGCTTCTGAAGACGATCTGAGCGGCAGAACCCCCTTGACACCTGAATATGGTATTGAACCAATTGATATTGCTAAACTCATGATCGAAATTGAGAAGCGCTTTGAAGTGACTATCCACGACGAGGATGTTCATACATTCCAGACGATAAATGATGTAGTTAAATATGTGGATGCACTGATTGATGAATAGGAGGAGAAAAATGAAAAAGGTTATTGTTGTTGAAGATATGGATAATCTGCAAATGGGCAGCGCCGTATCCCGTATTTTGGAAGGGATCAGTGGAGTGGACAAAGTAACGCTTAACTTGGAAGAAGAATCTATCATCGTGGAATATGTCCGTGGCGCATTAACAGAGGATGAATTATGTGAGGCGATCAACGAAGAAGGTTTTGAGGTTGTGGAGATATTTGACGATTGATACCGGTCCATGAGCAGAATGCTTTTCGCAAGAAAACCGACATATCTACTCTTACCACATTTAATGGAAACCTTCTAGGCGGAAGCTTTCAGCAATCAGAGGAGAGCTTTCGCCTTTATTGGTATATTTAGTCTGGAACAATCACTGATTGTATCTCTCTTCAGAAATGTCGGCTGCGATTTGCACGGTTGCAGTAGGTAAGTCACTTTTCTCAACCCAATACAACGCTTGGTTTAGCGCATCCATATGATCTGTTATCTTTCTTAGGGCCAATGGATTCAACATGTTGCTCATTACTGCGAGAGAGCACAGGTCTTCAAAAGCAGACAACAATTCATATGTCACCTGTTCTTTCGCTCCGCAAAAAGCAGGGTGCCTCTTATGTAAATTATCAACAACGTTTTTGATTTCACGGATATCCATTTTTCCTCCTTTTCCCAAGTTGGCTACTCAAATATGAAAGCTCACTTGAAGCTCAAACCATAATATCTGGCATGCTAGGCAAAGTATTTTTCTGCTTTTTGAGGATGTTTTGAATTACATATCCCTATATACGGATTTTCACGTAAATCTTCCTTATAAATTCCTGTTTGTCTACACACTTTGTAAAGTGACGAATCTTTTATCATAATCTTAAAAGTTCAAGCATGGACTCTAAAATTCCTTTGTCATCTATAAAAACGGCCAAAAAACCGGGCCAAAATTTGCACTTTTCGGCCTCGATTTTTGCTCATTTTCAGCCTCAAAACCACAACATCTTGTGGTCAGTCCCTACTTTTTGCACTCCGAACCACATTGTACTGCGAAAACAAACTCTTTCCCACTTCACCCCATCTCCCGCCCATTGCCTCGTTGACCCATAAAACAAAGTCTTTCTCACTTTCCGCATTTTCGCCCCCTTTTTTCTCTCACAAAACGTAAAAATCGACCCCAACATTATTTTCATTAAAACAAAGTCGTGGTCGATTCGATATTTCTATTCTGTTATTTTTCCTGCTTCTTATCCTATCTTTCCCCTTGTTCCTTAACCCTTATCTCAGCTCTACCCCTTATTCCTGCACTTTACGTTGCCTGGGTGGGGTGGGAAAGAGTTTGTTTTATGAGGAAAGGGTTTTTATTGGGGGGACAATTTATCGCGCATAGTTTCACTACAGTCTCAACGTGCGTTGTGACAATAAAAGGATATAATTTGGCGTAAATTGAGGGGGTACAAAGGAAATGCACCCCCTTGTAGGAATTTACACCTCCAACGTATGTTCCATCCTTAGGCATCATTAATATAGGATGATATAAAATTACTTGTTTAATCAGTGCTTATAGATGAAATGTCAATATACCATTGAATAATTACAGGTTTTATAAACCAATCATATCCAATAACAATTTGGTTATCTAAGCTGTATTTTTTATTATTAAATACTAATGTTCCCCATAAAATTGGTTGATCAATTACATAAGCATCCTTTGGTAAAGGCTTGATCTCTTTAAATGCATTATTAAAGATAATTTGAGCTTCTTGGAAAGTTTGTATTGATTCAAATTGCTCTTTTGTAATTTTCTTTCTTAATTCTAAACTTAAATCACTATACTTTATCTTTCCTTTTTCATTAAAGGCGTTTCCACTCTTACCGGGATTAGTAGCAAATTGTATCTTGCTAATTAATTTCTCTTTATCACGTAGATTAGTAATTATAAAAGCCCCAGCTACTATACCTATTAATACTATTCCTAATATAAAAATAAATTTCTTTCTATTTCCCATCTTGCTTCCTTTCATCTAATGCTATTGCATTAATTCAACATTATTTTCGTTAAGATCTACTACTAAACAAATAGAGTTAGGCAAATTTAAAATACGCTTTGCATTATTATTAGGTACAGCTTCAAAGTTTATAATATATTTATTTTCTAAAAGCTTAATAGATTCACCACCAAGATTTAATCTCTCAGTTACTTGAGTAATTATAGATACAGGATACATTTCTTCTTGATGCAAATAGGCATGTGCCATTAAAAATTGATGCTAGAATATAAATAGGAGAAGTTAAAGTGAGTTTTTTCATGTTTAATGTTATAATAAAAAAACATAAAACAGAGGAGAAAAACTTATGGG
>JAQSXG010000018.1 GCA_029256785.1 Neobacillus sp. | reverse complement strand
TGTCTTCGTCGATTCCGTATTTTTTATCAATGCGGTCACCAAGCTTTGCATTAACAAACAGCAGAATAATAAAGGTAATAACTGCACCTTGTGCTCCCATAAAATAATGAAAAGGGAAACCGTTTATTGTGAACGCACTCAAAGGCTCAGCAAACATGACTACTCCAAAGGAGACAATAAACCAAATAATAAAATAAATAACCATATTGCGGTTTTTTTCACGGAAATAGCTATCAGCCTTTTCCTTGTCAATTTTCTTCACAATTCCACCCCCGGATAAATTTTAGATCGAATAAGTTGATTTTCTTCTAAGAAGTAACTGGTACACTCCTTCCTATAACTAGATAAACCTCATTTTGAGGAAAGCTATGAATACTGTGTCCTTTAAGACACAGGAAACACCTTTACTTCAAACTAAATATAAATCTAACTGTTTCCATAAATGGTGCAGGCACTAGCATAATTTGGACAAGGAAGTAAATAAAAATAGATAAGAAAGGCAAAGCAAGGAAGATTGGTCTTTTCCTTTTGAGAGCAAGATACAGGCAGAAAGCGGTGATGGTGAATAAAGCTAGTAAAATTATCAATTATATTCCCCTTTCTTTAAGAAAGCGCTATCAATTTGACTACCACTTTTAGTTTAGAATTTCTAGGTTGTAGAATAAATGGATTTGTTTTCTAATAAAACTAAATTTTGGGAAAATTCATACTTTATTATCTACAAAAAACATTTTGAGGTCAAGCCTACTAAAGAATTATTTTTTTGCCTGTTGGCTGTTAAATATATATTGCTTGTGTTGTGAATCAATCCCAAGAGGTTTTGTTTACCTATTTGTAACTAGTCTGTAACTCTCTTTTTCTAGTATTAACTTAATGCTTTACCGGTTACCTATTACAAAACTTAAGGGGGAAAAAATGTGAATGTATTTCGCGGGAAAGTGGCTTTATTAGGACTACTTATTTTTATGTTAATTTTTACTGCTGCTTGTAGTTCAGATCAAACGAAAGGTGATCCAAAGGACGATGGTAAAAAAGCTGAAAACCTTGAGCCTATAAAAATTGGTGTTCTTGCCTCGACAACTGGTGCGCTAGAATCATACGGCAAACAAACATTAAGAGGTTTCGAGCTTGGGTTGGAGTATGCAACGGAAGGAACAATGGAGGTTGAAGGTAGAAAAATCGAGTTTTTTGTTGAGGATACAGAAACAAAGCCAGAGGTAGCCGTTCAAAAAGCAACAAAGTTACTTGAAGAGGATAAAGTTGACTTTTTAGTTGGATCTTCTAGTTCAGCTGACACGCTAGCAGTATTACCTCTAGCAGAAGAATATCAAAAAATTATGATTGTTGAACCAGCAGCGGCTGATAGTATTACAGGTTCAGAGTTTAATAAGTATATTTTCCGTTCGGCTCGGAATTCTTCTCAAGATGCGGTGGCAGGTGCTGCAGCGATTGCAAAAAAGGGCGTCAAAATTGCCACTCTTGCACCAGATTATTCATTTGGACGTGATGGAGTAGCTGCATTTACAGAAGCAGCTAAAAAGCTTGGTGCCGAGATTGTTCTCGAAGAATATGCAGACCCAGCGGCAACTGATTTCACCTCAAATATCCAAAAGATTATTGAAGCAAAGCCTGATTACTTATTTGTTGTATGGGCAGGTGCAAACTCTCCTTGGGGCCAAATTTCTGATATGAAGCTTCAAGATAAGGGGATCAAAATTTCAACAGGGGCACCGGATATTGCAGCCTTGGCAACAATGGAACCACTGGTTGGAATGGAAGGCTTCACTGTTTATTATCATGATTTGCCAAAGAATGAGATCAACGACTGGCTTGTAGCAGAACATAAGAAGAAATTTAACGGAGAGGTACCAGATTTATTTACCCCAGGTGGCATGAGTGCTGCCATTTCAATTGTCGAAGCCTTGAAGAAAACAAAAGGCGATGCAGATGGGGATAAACTCATAGAGGTAATGGAGGGCATGAGTTTCGAAACTCCAAAGGGAAAAATGACCTATAGACCGGAAGATCACCAAGCACTTCAAGCCTTGTACGCCATTAGACTGGAAAAGAAGGAAGGCGTAGCCTATCCAATTCCAGTATTAATCAGAGAATTGACCCCAGAAGAAACTACACCGCCAGTTCGTAATTAACAATATTTTAGTATTTCTAAATGATGAGGGTTTGACCAATAAACCTGTGGTCACCCTCTTCGTTTTTTCTATCTTTCAGTCGGGTGGTGAGGAAAGTGTCAACCATAATAGAAACAAGCGATTTATCGATTACCTTTGGAGGGCATACGGCTGTCGATTCTGTCAGTATTTCAGTTCCTGAAAAGCATTTTAAATCAATTATTGGTCCCAACGGAGCAGGAAAAACAACCTTTTTCAATTTGCTCAGTGGGCAATTAACTGCCACTAAAGGAAAAGTCTATTACCGTGGTAAGGATATCACAAAATTCTCTCCAACAAAGCGGACTAGAGAAGGGATTGGTCGCTCCTTTCAAATTACTAATGTATTTCCAAATCTAACCGTCCTAGAAAATGTGCGGCTAGCAGTCCAATCAAATGCCGGGGTAAGATACCAAATGCTATTCCATTATAAAAAATATCTTGAGTTTGAAATGAAGGCCCTAGAATGGTTACGACTCGTTCTACTAGAAGATAAAAAGGATTCACTTGCAAGTAATCTAGCACATGGTGAAAAGCGCAAGCTAGAGATGGCAATGCTCCTCGCACTTGAAACAGAGGTGTTGCTACTAGATGAACCGACAGCTGGAATGTCGGTAGAAGAGGTACCAGCAATCTTAGAGGTAATTAGGAAAATAAAGGAGCAAGCAAACCGGACAATTATACTTATCGAACACAAGATGGATATGATTTTAGACCTATCAGATAGTGTGATGGTTTTATTTAATGGCAGACTTTTGGCTGATGGAACCCCGGAGGAAATTATGAAAAATGAGTTGGTTCAGTCTGCCTATCTAGGAGGTCACGTCGATGAGTGAGCTATTGATACTTAACGATGTTGAGACACATATTGGACAATATCATATATTACAAGGAATCAATTTAGAGGTAAAAAAGGGTGAGGTTACCGTTTTACTAGGCAGAAACGGAGCAGGAAAAACTACTACGCTAAGGACAATCATGGGTCTTAACACTGCGACAAAAGGGAGCATTGTTTATAAAGGAACAGAGTTCCAAAAGCTACCTACCTATACCATAGCAAAAAAAGGTATTGGGTACGTCCCGGAGGATCAAGGGATCTTTGCTGGTCTCACCGTCGAGGAAAATATGAGGGTTGCAATCAGGGTAGAGAATGACGAAACAGCAAAAAGGATGGATTATATATTAAACTTATTTCCTGACTTAAAAACGTTTTGGAAAAAACCAGGTGGATTATTAAGCGGCGGCCAAAAACAAATGCTATCGATTGCGAGAGCCTATGTAAATGAAAACGAATTGCTACTCATTGATGAACCTAGTAAGGGTTTGGCGCCAATTGTTATTGATAAGGTAATGGAGTCTATTTTACAGATGAAAGATACCACGACGATTTTGTTAGTGGAACAAAATTTCATGATGGCTAGTACAATTGGAGATTGCTTTTACATCATTGATGATGGTCGGACGGTAAGCAATGGAACGATGAAACAGATAAAAGAAGATGATGAGATGAAACGAAAGTATTTAGGGATTGCTTAGGGAAGGAGGTAAACTTCGTTGGAGTTATTAATCAATTTAACGTTAAATGGTTTAGCAACAGGCATGCTAATCTTTTTATTGGCTGCTGGTTTAACGCTTATCTTTGGTTTAATGGATGTTCTTAATTTTGCACATGGTGGGTTGTTTGCTTGGGGTGCTTATAGTGGTCTTTGGATTTATTCAACAACAGGAAGCTTTTTCATTGGTATTATTGGTGCAATTCTTACAGGATTTCTCCTTGGGATCATTATTGAAAGATGGATTATTAAGCCGGTTTACGGAAATCATGTGCAGCAGATTTTAATTACATTGGGATTAATGCTTGTCTTGTCTGAGATGCTTAAAGTGATCTGGGGACCAAATCAATTGACTGCAAACACACCTGATTTGTTAAAAGGAAGCTGGGAAATTGGCAGTATCATAATAATAAAATATCGTGTGTTTATCATCTTGGTTGGATTGTTGGTGTTTGCAGGAGTGCAATATTTACTTAAGAAAACGAAGATTGGTCTTGTTGTCAGGGCTGGAGTTATGAATAAGGAAATGGTTCAAGCCTTAGGAATCAATATACAAAAAGTGTTTATGTTTGTTTTTATGATTGGCTCAGGGATGGCAGCTCTTGGAGGTATTCTATTAGGACCTTACTCAGGTGTTATACATGCAGGGATGGGGATGGAATTCGCAATTTTGGCGTTTATTGTCGTTGTGATAGGTGGGATGGGTAATTTCACCGGTTCGGTAATGGCGGCGATTTTAGTTGGATTATCCGGCTCGTTTATGGCTTATTATGTACCCGAATTATCATTAGCAGTAAATATGCTGTTAATGGCAGTCGTATTGATCGTGAAACCACAAGGACTATTTGGAGGGAAAGGGTGAGAATATGAAGTGGATCCAACAAAATAGAATGTCAGCTTTATATTTTATCATCGCTGCATTTCTGCTCCTAATACCATTCGTCTACGAATCTAGAGGTCTACTGATTTTGTTAACACAAATTTTTGTATTTGCAATATTTGCTATGAGCTATGATCTGCTACTAGGTTTTACTGGGATTGTCTCATTTGGACATGCAATGTATTTTGGTATTGGAGCTTATGCCATTGGTATTTTTATGAAGAGATTTGAACCAACAATGCTCCATTTCCTATTGGCTGTACTGACAACGATAGCGCTAACCGCAATAGTTAGTTTCATTGTTGGCTTACTCACTTTGCGTTTAAAAAGCCATTTCTATGCCATGCTTACTCTATCGTTAGCTGGGTTGTTTTTAGTGCTAGCAGAAAAATGGCGAACATTAACATATGGAAATGATGGGTTCACCTTCCGAGTGCCTGAAATGTTTGTTGATCGATCAAATTATTATCTCTTTTGTTTATCGGCGATGATTATCGTTTTTATGATATTGAAGCGCTTTACGAATTCCCCTTTGGGAAGAGTACTACAAGCCATTCGTGAAAATGAACAAAGAACGGAATCATTAGGGTTTCAAGTCCTTCATTATAAAATTGCCGCCAGTGTTGTTTCTGGTGTACTTGCTGGTATTGCGGGAATTCTCTATGCCATGTCTCTAAGATTTGTGAATACCAGTGTGTTCTCAATGGATATTACCCTTGATGCCTTATTAATGACCATCATTGGTGGTGTTGGTACATTAGTTGGTGCAATTATTGGAGCAGGATTAATCGAGTTTGCTCATGATTGGTTAACCGAGCTTGCCAAAGTACATTGGATATTTGAACGCTGGATTATTTTCTTTGGAATTATCTATATATTGGTTGTGATTTTCTTCCCGCTAGGTATTGTTGGCTCGTTAAGAAAGATTAATTGGAAACGAAAAAAACGAGATTCCGTTAAGAAGGAAAAAATAGCGGGATAGAAGGAGGGCTCATGGATTCAAGGCAAATTACTTCGTTCGTTGTTCGTTTTCAACTTACTGAAATTGAGAAGGAAACAAGTATCAAGCATTGGAGAATAAAAGTTACTCATGTTCAAGAGGAGTGTGAGACTCTCTTTGATTCGGTTGAAGAGGCGTGTCTCTTCATGAAAGAGATAGCAGAAGAGGCTTAGATTGGGGGTTGATAGACTTTGAAGGTCGGTATTATTAGCACAGGGGTGTATCTCCCAAAAGATTTCATGACAGGAGAGGATATAGCAGTAATGGCAGGTATCCCTCCGGTTGTTGTCGAAGATAAAATGGGTATCAAGAAAAAGTATATTCCAGGTCCCAATGACCATACGTGTGAGATGGGAATTATCGCAGCAAAACTAGCGCTTGAAAAAGCAAACCTTGATCCTTTGGAAATTGACTTGATTATTTATATTGGTGAAGAACATAAGGAATACCCACTCTGGACAGCTGGAATTAAGATCCAAGAGGCAATCGGCGCATCCAATGCCTGGGCATTTGATGTAGCGTTAAGATGTGGAACAACCGTTATGGCATTAAAAGTTGCAAAGAGCATGATGATAGCAGATCCGAAAATTAATACGGTCCTGCTTGCAGGTGGATACCGAAATGGAGATTTCATTGATTATCAGAATCCTAGAACCCGTTTTATGTATAACCTCAGTGCAGGAGGTGGAGCAATACTTCTGAAAAAAGGTCATTCGGAAAATAGTATATTGGAAACCAAAATGATAACGGATGGTTCTTTTTCAGAGGATGTGGTCGTTGTTGCCGGTGGTACAAAAAATCCAATTTCGAAGGAGGCTATTGATCAACGATTAAACATGCTGGATGTACTTGACCCAGAAGGAATGAAACAACGTCTTGAGCAAAAGTCAATGGAAAACTTTCTACAGGTGATTCGGCAATCAGTCCGAATGAGTGGCTACCAAGAAACGGATATCAACTATCTGGCCATGCTGCACATGAAAAAGTCAGCACATACATATGTCCTAAGTGAATTAGGTTTGTCTGCAGATCAATCGATATATTTAGAAGACTATGGCCATATCGGACAAATTGACCAAATTTTGTCGCTTGAGCTTGCTTTAAAAGAAGGAAAAGTGAGGGATGGAGACCTTGTTGTTTTTGTAAGTGCCGGCATTGGATACGCTTGGGGAGCAACGACTATTAAATGGGGGAAGGGTGATCTGGATGGTTAATGTAGCAATAAAGACCGTTCATTTGTTGAATGGAGAAACAATTGCCTACCGGGAACGTGAAGGTGGGGAAAAAAAGATACTGCTCATTCATGGAAATATGACTTCATCTAAGCATTGGGATCTTGTTTTTGAAAATATGGATGAGGAGTATAAGCTATATGCTCTTGATTTACGAGGCTTTGGTAAGTCTAGTTATCACAAGTTAATTCAATCGATTAAAGATTTTTCTGATGATGTAAAGTTGTTCGTTGATGAGATTGCTTTGAAGGACTTTGCACTTGTTGGCTGGTCAACAGGGGGTGCGGTGGCGATGCAATTTGCTGCTGATTACCCTGGATACTGTAATAAGTTGATATTGTTAGCTTCAGAATCAACTAGAGGCTATCCTTTCGATGGTAAATTGGGTGCTCAAGACGAGATGCGCCGATTTACAACAGTTGAAGAAATTAAGCAAGATTTAGTGCGAACCATCCCTGTTCAAACGGCATATGACACAAATAATGTGGAGTTACTAAAGCTGATATGGAACGCGGTCATATATACGAAGAACCAGCCTGCTCCGGAACTTTATGATGAGTATGTCCAGGACATGAGAACACAACGTAATTTAGCAGAAGTGCACCATGCAAATAATACCTTTAATATTAGTCACTTTAATAATGGACTGGTGGAGGGTAACGGGGATGTAGATCTGATTAATGTGCCTGTATTAGTACTTAGAGGTGACCGTGATTTGGTTATTAGTGCAGAAATGACCAATGAATTGGTTAACGATTTAGGGAAAAAGGCTAAATTTGTTGAGTTGAAGGATTGTGGCCACTCTCCGCTAGTTGATGACTTGCCGCAGTTATTAAGGGAGATGACACAATTTCTGAATGCCGAAGTTCATCAATAGAGAGGTTATTTGGTAGAAAAGCGACCACTAGTGGGTCGTTTTTTTGTATATCTGGCTGTAAGAAATTGATGTAACTTCATTGTAACTAGATTTCAGTAGGATGATGTTATCTAGTAGTGAAGGAGAGATTATCTGGTGAGGTGGGAACTCGATTGGCTGGAAAATAGAGCAAGATTGACCCCAAATAAGAATGCAATTATAGATGAAAAGACAAACATAGCTTGGTCGTATGAAGAATTAAATAACCGTTCCAAATCAGCAGCTGGTTGGTTAGAGATTCAAGGAGTGAAAAAAGGAGATCGGATTGCCTTATTATCACCAAACCATATCAGTTATTTTGATTTATTATTTGCCTGTGGGAAAATCGGGGCAATCCTTGTTCCACTGAATTGGCGTCTTTCCATAAGTGAACTAAAGGAAATAGTACAGGATTGTTCCCCTGTAATGATTGGAATTCATTCACGCTTTCAAGACTTACTCACTGAGTTGCAAACCATCGATTGTACATTTTTTATTGTTAGCAATAATAGCTATGAAGAAATAATTTCTACCTCAATGAATCCACAACTTTTAGAGGAGATCTCTGAGCAGGACCCGCTGGCTATGATTTATACCGGAGGAACGACAGGCAAACCTAAGGGTGTTGTCTTAAGTCATCAATCTATTCAATGGAATGCAATGAACACGATACTTAGCTGGAGTCTTACGGAGACAGATGTCACAATAAATTATATGCCGATGTTTCATACTGGAGGGTTAAATGCTTTATCGATTCCAGTACTAATGATTGGCGGGACTGTCATTATTGGTGACCAATTCGAGGGAGAAAAAGCGGTGCATTCCATAAATCAGTACGGCTGTACAATCATTCTCTTGGTGCCAACCATGTATCATATGCTTGTTCAGACAGAGGAATTTATCAGAAGTAATTTCCCATCAATGAAAATATTCTTATCAGGTGCTGCTCCTTGCCCAATGCAAATATATGAAGCCTTTCAGAAAAAGGGTTTGGCCTTTAAAGAAGGATATGGATTAACAGAAGCTGGCCCGAATAATTTTTATATCCGCCCGGAAGATGCCCAAGTCAAACAAGGGTCAGTCGGAAAGCCCATGCTATATAATTTGATAAAACTTGAAAAAGAAAATGGTCTAGAGGCTGCTGCTAATGAGGTAGGAGAAATATTAATTAAAGGAAAACATTCCTTTTCTTATTATTGGAATAATCATCAAGCCACATCAGAAACAGTCAAGGATGGCTGGGTACATACGGGTGACCTGGCTAAAAAGGATGAACAAGGTTTTTTTTATATTGTTGGTAGGAAAAAGGATATGATAATTACTGGCGGAGAAAATGTCTACCCACTTGAAATTGAACATTGGATGTCTGCCTATCCGGGAATTGACGAAGTTGCTGTTGTCGGTATTCCTGATAAAAAATGGGGAGAAAGGGTTATTGCCTTCATCGTATCTAAGTTAGGTCAAAGGGTTGTTGAGGAGGAGTTAAGAGCTTACTGTGAAATGAAACTAGGCAGATACAAAATTCCTAAAAGCTTTATCTTCTTAAAAGAACTTCCGAAAACCCATGTTGGAAAAATTGACAAGGTTAGATTAAAAGCAATGAATAGCGATATTCAAGAAGTGAAAGGAGAACATTGAGTTCTCCTTTTCTTTGTGCCTCAGCTGTTATTCTTGCTAGCTGCAAGTTTCATAGCGGTATCTGCCACGGAGAGGTCTACCTGTAATTGCTCACTTAAATCATGCGGGTGATAAAAGCCCTTTGCCATCATATAATTAGTGATTTTTTCGTGGGTGGCAATGGCAGTATTTAATTGTGCTCTTAATGCAGCTTTTAATTCAGGTGTACCTGCCTCGGTAATAGCTACAGCGTAGTTTCTAACTCCGGCTTTTGCTGATATAAGAAAGTCTGTTGCAATTACTTGGTCGGTCATCCCACCCATTCCGGCCATCTTTTGGATTAACTGGTTCATTCGTCATCCCTCCGATCAGTCAGAAATCGCTGTAACTGCTGGATGTGCTGAGTACCGGTGTCTACATCACTAGAAAGAATAGCTTTTAGTTCTTCGTCTTGTGCTAATGGACCCATAAGGGTGGCCTTTGTTAAGCAAAGATTCTTGAATGTTAGCAATTCATGAAGATCTAATGTTTCATGGAGACCTAAATGTTTTGTCATTTTTCTTCCTCCAAATCAGACAACTTTATCTTCTTTATAGTTTCCTTAGTCGAATGGTGATTATGCACAAAGTTACATTTGCATAAAAAGAATAATCAGTAGGAGAAAATAAGTTTGTTAGCAATCTGGAGGTGAGCGGATGGAACAGGAAAATTTAGCTTTTCATGAAACGATGGAAACACACGAAATACTTAACTTTAAAACAGTTTGCTTACTTAGATCAAAACTAATGCAAGGAATTTGTTTCGATAATGAATTAAAGGCACTAATGGAAAAAGATGTTCAACAATCCATAAAAGATATAAAAGAAATCCTTAATCTATATAAACAGAGTCAACTGCTAAAATAATTGGAGGTGGAAAATATGCATGACTATTTAGACCCTCGAAATGCGGAAGGAATGCCTAATTTGGCCGATTCTGCTTTTGCAATGGATTTTTTACTAACTGTCAAAAATGGAATTCGGAATTATGGTTTTGCAATAACTGAAACTGCCGACCCGCAGCTCAGAAGAGCATTTCACAAACAAATGGAAGCCGCAATCGATTTGCATACTGAAATCTCTAATCTGATGATTAAAAAAGGATGGCTTCATCCCCATAATTTTAAAGAACAATATCCAATTGATTTGAAGGCAGCAGAAACAGCTGTCCAAATTGCCGAAATGAACTTATTTCCTAATGATACGGACCGCCTTGGAATGATGGCAACGCCAAACCAATAGTAAGGAGGAGAATCTTCAATGAAAGCTGTTACATACCAAGGCATAAAAAATGTACAGGTGACAGAAGTAAAAGACCCAAAGATAAAGAATGCTGATGATATCATCATTAAAGTAACTTCTTCGGCGATTTGCGGCTCTGATTTGCATCTAATCCATGCGATGATTCCCAATCTACCTACGGATTTCGTCATTGGACATGAGCCAATGGGTGTTGTCGAGGAGGTAGGTCCAGAGGTAACAAAATTAAAAAAAGGTGATCGAGTAATTATCCCATTTAACGTTAGTTGTGGACACTGTTGGTATTGTACACATGATATAACAAGTCAGTGTGACAACGGAAATCCTCATGGTCAGGGTAGTGGATTTTTCGGTTATTCGGAAACAACCGGCGGCTATGCCGGTGGTCAAGCCGAGTATATGCGGGTTCCTTTTGGTAATTTTACACCCTTTAAGATTCCTGAAAACAGTGAACTAAAAGATGAACAGCTAGTCTTACTGGCAGATGCAGCAGCTACTGCCTATTGGAGTGTGGATAACGCTGGAGTTAAGCCAGGGGATACGGTTATTATTTTAGGTTGCGGTCCTGTGGGGTTACTGTCTCAAAAATTTGCTTGGTATAAAGGTGCGAAAAGAGTGATCGCTGTAGACTATATCGGCTATCGATTAGAGCACGCAAAACGCACTAATAATGTGGAGATTGTAAACTTTGAAGATCATGAAAATGTCGGAGATTATTTACTTGAAATTACTCAAGGAGGAGCAGATATTGTCGTAGATGCTGTAGGGATGGATGGGAAAATGACCCCTTTAGAATTTCTAGCATCGGGCTTAAAACTCCATGGAGGGGCAATGAGTAGTCTCGTTATCGCTAGCCAAGCAGTAAGAAAAGCAGGAACCATTCAAGTAACCGGAGTTTATGGGGGCAGATATAATGCGTTTCCTTTTGGTGATATTTTCCAACGCAATATAACCTTAAAAACTGGACAGGCTCCTGTTATACCCTACATGCAATTCCTCCATGATTTAATAGCAAAAGGGGAAGTCGATCCAAGTGATATTGTTACACATATCCTTCCATTGGATCAGGCTAAACATGGGTACGAGGTTTTTGACACTAAAACGGAAGATTGTATAAAAGTGATCCTAAAACCATAAACAAAAATAGACTGGAATCATTTCCAGTCTATTTTTTTAACCTTTTAACCTTTTAAACTAAAGCCTGTGCACTGTCAATAAATAATTTGGATAACATTGATTGCGTTTTATTTTGATTGTGGACAAGATAAAAATGTCTCTCAGCATCAAAGTCAATAATTTCATGCATTTTTAGCATATTGTTCTTAAAATGCTCTTTAGCCGCAATTTCAGATATTATTGAAATACCAATATCCTGTATAACAAATTGGATTAAACTTTGTCCGCTTTCTGTAAAGGCAGCAATATTTAATTGGTCCTTACTTATTTTGTTCTTTTTAAGAAGTCGTTCCAGTTGGGCATTCGTTCCAGAATCAGAATTCCTCATAATAAAGGGGTATTCCAAGACATCATGTAGGTTAACTGGCCCTGTAATGTTTGAATGGTTCGAAGTGATAAGGACTAATTTTTCTTTTAGCAAGGGAACATATTGTAGTTTATCACTTTCGTATTTATCTCCTAATATCCCCATATCCACTGTTCCACTTAACACCTTTTCTGATACGATTCTTGACGAAAATTGATCAATATGAAACACAGCATTAGGATATTGGTTTCTGAATTGTTTCACCATCTTAGGAATGATAAATTGCCCTGGGACTGAACTTGCAGCTATTCTAATGTTTCCTCGCAATTCTGTCATACCCTCAGTTAAATCAAGAATTGCTTGATCCTTCAGTAATAATATCTTTAAAGCCCATTGGTATAAACGTTCCCCATGTGGTGTTAGAACACTATCTCTTCCAACCCTGTCAAAAAGATTTACATTTAATGTTTTTTCTAATGCATGAATATGGGAACTGACAGTTGACTGACTTAAAAAGATATCTTCGGCAGCCTTAGAAAAGCTCCTATGTTCCACTACCTTAGTAAAAACCAAAAGTTGGTGTAAATCCATTAACTCTCCCCCTTTATATTCAAATAGTCGATGTTGATTAATAGATACAATAGATAATTTGAATTTAACTAAGCATAACATTTTTCTATAATAGAGTTGAACCAAGGATATGAACAGTTTTTGAAATATTCACAGTGTAATCCTTACAATCTCAATTATGGGGGAGGAATCGATGTCTTACCAATATGTACCCGATTGGATTTATGATGCAGGACCAACTGGTTGCGGGGAATTGATTATGAACTTGTTTTTACAAATGAAAAAGTTAGATCGCGGCCATGTTATTGAAGTAATCTCTTATGACCCAGGAGCAAGGGAAGATATTCCTGCTTGGTGCAGAATGCAAAACCATACTCTTTTAGAACGCAAGGATTTTGGTAGGATAAGTTATTACTATATTGAAAAGGGCTGAAAAGTCTTTTAATTAAAATGGAAATATACTGGAGGAATTTTAAATGCCTGGAAAATTTTTAGTAAGTTTGACAAATGCAAAGAATAACCCTGACAAAGCAACTGTTGGTTTTGTTGTAGCAAATGCTGCAGTAGCATCCGGTCAGGAAACGGTAATTTTTCTAAATGTCGAAGGTGCCCTTTTAGCTTCAAAAGGCTATGCAGATGATATTCACGAAGAAGGGTTTGCCCCATTAAAACAACTGATGGATAACTTTGTGGAAGCTGGAGGAATGCTCTGGGTTTGTAGCCCTTGCTTTAAGAAAAGAAACCTGGATGAAGAGAATCTTGTTGAAGGTGCTACCATTGTCGGCGGAGCAAAATTAGTTGAGTTCCTAAGCATGGGTGCAGCTTCCATTACATATTAATTTGGTGAATAAAATGGATATACCTCAGGCAGTCTGTGATGGTGGCGATTTAGATTGTGGATCAGGATTACTGCTTATCATCAAGAAATCAATGGACCCGCTTTCAACTGGTGAAATACTTGAAGTCCGCAGCCGAGAGCGAACGGTTGCGGAAGATTTGCCAGCCTGGTGTCGAATGGTCAATCATAAATTTCTTGGATTTGAACCTGGTGATAATACTACTCGTTACTTTATCCAAAAGGGTACAAACCAATTAGAACTAGAAAAGGAATTACAAGCAGCCAAGAGTTATGAATGGAGTGTTCGAACGCAGAGTGAAAAGGAGTTACTTGCTAAAGTTCATACGCGAAACCATACCTTTCAAGTAGGTCAACCGGCTGACTTTGGTGTGAAAGTAGATGCACCAAGTGCAATTGATTTTTTACTGGCCTCTTTGGCATCCTGTCTAACAGTAGGATTTAAAGCTCAAGCATCACGTCGCAATATTGAGATTGATAACCTTGAGCTCTCAATTAAAGGTGGACTGGAAAATGTTTTATTTCATCTGGAGCTGGAAGAGGAAGGGAGTCCTATAATTAATAGAATAACTGGTACTTTTTATGTATCTTCCCCTAATTCAGAAAAGGTTCTAGAAGATTTATGGGACAATACGCTTGAACGTTCTCCAATCTATCAAACACTTAAACGAGCCATAGCAATTGATATAAAACTCTCAATCGTATTTTAACAGGGAGGAAAAAAGAATAATGGACAAACAACTATATCCTACTACGGTTATTGGAAGCTGGCCAAGAACAAATGAAGTGAAACGAGCTATGCGTGATAAACGGGCAGGGAGAATAACGGAAGAAGAGTTTCATGCCATTGCCGATCAGGCTGTTTTACAGTGCTTGAAATGGCAAGAAGATGCTGGAGTTGATATTGTAACGGATGGAGAACAACGTAGGGATAATTTTATCTCTTTTGTTTCAGAACACCTAAACAATGTTCGAATGCTAATGGTATCGGAATTACTTGAATATGTCGAGGACAAGGCAAGTTTTGAAGAAATCCTTGGGAAATTAGATGTTCCTGCCTTTTCAATGTCTAACCCTGCAGCCGTTGGTAAGATAAGCCGAAAGAAACCACTCGCATTAAATGATTTTATTTTTCTTAAGAAACATACAGATAAAGCCGTTAAAGTTGCTTTGCCTGGTCCATACCTTTTGACTAGATCGATGTGGGTGGAAGGACTATCTAAGGAAGCCTACCCGACAAAAGAGGATTTATCAATAGATATAATTAAAGTGCTACGTGAGGAAATGGAAGACTTAATTGCTGCAGGAGTAGAGTTTGTTCAATTTGATGAACCAGTTTTAACGGAACTTGTATTTACACAAAAAAATGCCAATAGAACCTTTATGTGCGGGGCATTAACAGCAAAAGCGGATGAAGAGGAAGAGATTGCGTTTGCACTAGATTTAATGAATCAAGTAACAGATGGGATGCTCGGTCGCGGGACAAGAGTGGGTGTACATGTTTGCCGTGGAAACTGGAGTACTCAGGAACAAGTTCTGCTTAAAGGACCTTATTACCCATTAATACCCTATTTCTCTCAGGTGAATGTTGACCAGCTTGTTCTTGAATATGCTACCCCAAGAGCAGGGGAACTTGAAGCAATCCGTGAATTTGGCGGCAAAGAAATAGGACTCGGCATCGTTAATCCCAGGACAGAAGAAGTTGAGTCGGTTGAGGAAATCATTGCCCGAGTGCAGGAAGTTAGGAAATACCTACCAGTTGAGAAAATCTTCTTAAATCCTGATTGCGGTTTTGGCACATTTGCGCAAAGACCAATGAATAGTGATGAAATTGCCTTTGAAAAATTAAAAACGATGGCTGAAGTGGCGAAAAAACTCAGAGAAATGGTAGTAGTTTAAAAAAATAGGAGAGAAGGTATTGTATGGGACAATTGGCTAGTTTTAAGGTAGTAGGTAAAGGAAATGGAATGCGTACGGATGCAATTGCTGGAAAGCATACACTTGCAATAGATGAGCCTGAATCCTTTGGAGGCAAAGATTCTGCGATTGATCCATTATCAGCTTTTTTGGCATCTTTAATGGCGTGTGAAAATGTGATGGCCCAAATTATTGCGAAAGAAATGAAATTCGACCTTAAAAAAATTAGTTTTGAAGCAGAAGGAAAGATAGATTTAGCTGGTTTAATGGGAGACGTTACAGTAAAGCCATATTTTCAACAAGTAGTAGTAAAGGGTTATATCGAAACCTCTGAATCTGAGGAACGAATGGCTGAATTACAACAGGCAGTTGATATGCGCTGTCCTGTATTCAGAACCATAAAGGATGCTGGGATTCCTGTTGAAAATCGTTGGGTAAAAACTGTTCCCGCGGTATAATAGGTTTATTAGATCTTATCTAACGATAAGGTCTTTTTTATTTCATAAATGAATATTTGCTATTTTAATGATAAACACTCAATATTAATAAGGTTAGATTTTTGTTATGGAGAGAGAAAGTAGGGATTTTTTTGCCTGATTTTATATCATTAGGTATTTCAGAGTTATTAGTAGAAAAATTAAATAGGGTGGGTGTATCAGAACCAACCCCCATCCAAAAAAGAGCGATTCCATTTTTGATGGAGGGAAAAGATGTTATTGCCCAGGCTCAAACAGGAACAGGAAAAACGTTTGCTTTCATTTTGCCAATTCTTGAGAAGATAGATCCTAATGCTTCCCATGTACAAGCACTTATCGTCACGCCCACACGTGAATTGGCATTACAAATCACAGCAGAATTTGAAAAACTAACAGCAGATTTGAAGGATGTAGATGTTTTAGCAGTTTATGGTGGTCAGGATGTAGATAAGCAGCTAAGAAAATTAAGAAGAAATGTACAGATTGTCGTTGGAACACCTGGTCGATTATTGGACCATATTCGAAGAGGAACGGTTCAATTATCAGAGCTATCTTTCCTTGTCCTTGACGAAGCCGACCAAATGCTCCATATCGGCTTTTTGAATGAAGTAGAAGATATCATAAGGGAAACGCCTGCGAGCAGGCAAACCATGTTATTTTCTGCAACAATGGCCGAGGAAATTAGAAAATTAGCAAGAAGGCATATGCGAGGGCCAGAATATATTCAAGTGGAAAAAAAGCAAGGTCCTGCAGATAATGTGAAGCAAATTGCCATTCATACAGTGGATCGGGCCAAGCAGGGAACGCTGGTCCAATTGATTGAAACACACAGACCATATATGGCTGTCATTTTTTGCAGAACGAAACGGAGAGTTAGTAGATTATATGAAGTTCTTCGTTCACATAAATTCTCATGTGATGAACTCCATGGGGATTTGTCACAAGCCAAAAGAGAACAAGTGATGAAACGGTTCCGCGATGGTGACGTTCAACTTCTAATTGCAACGGATGTTGCAGCAAGAGGTTTGGATGTGGAGGGTGTTACCCATGTGTTTAATTATGACATCCCGCAGGATGCAGAAAGCTACATTCACCGTATAGGTAGAACTGGGAGAGCAGGGTCAGAAGGACTGGCTATCACATTTTACTCAAGTGCAGACCGCCCCACCCTTGACTTGATAGAAAATGAGTTAAAGATTAACATTCCAAAACAAAATTTAGGTAATACTGAAGAAAAGTCGGATGAAAAGCGTCCTATTAAACGGACACCTAAAGAAAATAAACAATCGGGATCAAAAAGGAAACCGGATATGGGCAAGAAAAAGTATACCGGTAGAAAACGCGGACCCGTAAAAGAAACGGAAGGGAAAGCTGAAAGTAGGTCTGTAGGTTTTACAAAGCGCTCTTCAAATCAGCAAAAGTCACCAACAACAAAAGGGCCAGGGACAAGAGGGAAACAAACAAATACAAGCCGACCAGCCAGACAGGAAAGAAGTAAAACACAGACCAGAAATAAAAAAGGATAACAAAAAAACCTTGCGAAAAATCGCAAGGTTCTTTTTTAATATGGAGACTAGCGGGATCGAACCGCTGACCTTTTGGCTGCCAGCCAAACGCTCTCCCAGCTGAGCTAAGCCCCCGAATATATCGTACAAAAACGATTATATCCGGATTGGTGAAATCTTGCAAGAGAAATTACTAAATTAATTCATACTTTCTATTTCTACTTTATTAATACCTTCTAAACTGGAGACTAGTGCGTACACATCCGTTGTTTTTTCTCGATAATCTACAGCAACTCTTATCTGGACTAAATGGTCTCCGTTGTCCAAATCCTTAATCCGCAGTCTACGTATAATATATTTTTTTTCCATCAGAAATGACATTACCTTTTCTATTTGGTCTTTATCTCGAATAAATAATTGAAGACTGATTTCTTTCTCTCTTAACTGTTTAGGACCAATAAACTTCATAACATAAGGAACTAATTCAACACTAATAATTAGTAAGGTGACCCCTGCAAAAGCTTCAACAAAAAATCCAGCCCCCACTGCAATCCCAATCCCAGCTGCTCCCCAAATCATTGCAGCTGTCGTCAGTCCTGAGATACTGTCATTACCTCTGCGTAGAATAACACCTGCACCTAAAAAACCAATTCCTGAAACAATCTGAGCAGCCAAACGCAAGGGGTCCATTGTGATTCGTACATCATCTGAATTAGGGAACATATAAGCAGATTCAATCGAAACAATTGTCAGTAGACAGCTCACTACAGAAATAACCAGACTTGTTTTAAGTCCGACAGGTTTTCTCTTAAGTTCACGCTCCAGACCAATGATTAGCCCGAGGACTGCGGAAATTCCAAGCTTTATTAAAATATCTATATCAACATATTCCATCATGGCTTCACATCCGTATTTGAAGATTTTATTCTTCCTTCCCTATTATTATAAAGTAAACCAATTAGAAAGTAATAAAACAACTTACCAATGTTCCATTAAAGTTCTTTAGAGCTTCTTCTAAAGTCTCTATGTAGATTCTATCCTCCCCAAATTTCGCATAGTTACTTATCTTCTTCTATTAAGGAGATAATTGATGAAGAGGGATAGGAAGGGGCTTAGGTAAATTAATATTCCTCTTAGCTTGAATTAATGTTTTTTCTAAAACATTAAGGTGATTTTAATTAGATAAATAAAGTTTCTTAAAAAAACTTTTAAAATTATATTGCAAACATTTTTTTATCATGGTATATTAATTCTCGTCCTCACGAGACAGTCATCAACGGAAAAAAGAAATATTTAAAAGTTGTTGACATAAACAAGTGAGACGTGATATATTGATGAAGTCGCTTTTTGAGCGGCAAATCAGTACAACAACATCTAAAGCGAATTTGTTCTTTGAAAACTAAACAAACAAGAACGTCAACAAACAATATTTTTAACTTCTATATGAAGTTAAGCCAACGTAACAAAATGAGCGAATCAACTTTCTTG